>JAYQGD010000588.1:0-2125 GCA_038140415.1 Rhodospirillaceae bacterium | reverse complement strand
GGGTAAACAGTCCCATTGTAATCGCTTTGGCGTCCTCATTCATGGATAGCATTCCTCGCGCCGGATGCTTATTCCGGGGTCCAGGCCTCGTAATCGCCGGTTGCCTTGGCACGCACACCGCCTTCAAGCTGGTGTCCCGCCGGCCGATAGGCGCCGGCTGTGCCCGTCAGGTTAGGTTGATGCTGTTGCTGCCAGTCTTTCGCCTTGGTCACTTGTTCAATCAGCGGCTCATCAACAGTGTAGTGAAGCCATGCATGCCATTCCGGCGGTACTTTCGAGGCTTCGACGATGCCTTTGTAGACCACCCAGCGGCGTTCCCGGCCGTTGAGCTTCTTACCTTTGCCCCGGTAATAGCGATTGCCGAACACGTCCTGACCGACCTGTTCGCCGTTAAACAGTGTGTAAATTTTAGTTCCTAGGCTCATCTATAGTCGTCTCGCTTCGCAGGCGGCCACGATTGCTGTATTACGGGGAATATGACACTTGCCGTTTCTCAGGTCTAGTGAAACGACTGTTACTTGAATGAGATGTAAGTACGCTATTCATGTCAGAGAATTCCAAACCACCCTTCTCAGAGGCCCAGGAACTTGAAAATCGCGGCGACCTGCCCTCTGCGGCCGCCGCGTACAAGGATGATTTGGTCAAGTATCCGGGGATTGCCGAGGCGCACCACAATTATGCCCGGCTCCTGAACCGGCTCGGCGACCATCAAGAAGCGGTGGCGCACTCCCGAATCGCGGCTGGGCTTTCGCCAGATCAGCCGGTGATATTATCCGCCCTGGCGCGACATTTGGAGGCCGTGGGCGAAACCGATGCGGCAATCGACCAGTACCGGCAATGCCTGGCCCTGGACCCCGGCCATCTGCCGTCATTGGTGAATTTGGGTCGGTTGCTGAACGCCATCGACCAGCCCGGCCAGGCGGTGGCGTTGTTGGAACCTGCTCGCTTCGCTCACGGGACTGATCCAGGCCTCTGTGTGAATCTCGCCAACGGCTATTTGGGCGTGGGACGGCCCGAGGACGCGCTGGCCGCCGCCGACCAGGCAATCAACGCCAACCCCGCCCTTGCGGCAGCGCACAATACAGCCGGCATTGCCCACTATATTCAGCGGGACTGGTCCCAAGCCGCCGAGTGCTTCCGCCGGGCCATTGCCGCCGCTCCCGATTTTGCGGAAGCCCATGAAAACCTGGCCATGACGCTCCTCCACGCCGGTGACTGGCGGGACGGCTGGGCCGAATACGAGTGGCGCTGGCGAAATCCGTCCAATCATCTGACCAAACGCGCGCTTGAAAGCCCCGCTTGGGAGGGACAGCCGCTCGATGGCCGTACCCTCCTCCTCCACGGGGAGCAAGGCTTCGGCGACACGATCCAATTCGTTCGATTTGCAAACATGGTTGAGAAAGCCGGCGGGCGGGTGATCCTGGCCTGCCAGACCGAGCTGGTGGAGCTGATGGCATCGGTGGAGGGCGTGGATGAGGTGATCAGCCTTGATGCAGACGTGCCGGCCCATGATTGCCAGACGCCGCTGCTCAGTCTGCCCAAATTGCTGGGGACGGGACCTAACTCCATCCCCCACCACACGCCCTATATATCTGTGTCGCCGGATGACGATATCGCTGCCTCGAAAGCTTTTAAGGTGGGCGTGGTCTGGGCCGGCCGGGCGCGAGATGTTTTAGACCCCTATCGCAATCGTTCCTGCACGCCAGACGACATTGCCGCTCTCACAAGCATGGACAGTGTTCAGGTCTATATTCTGCAAACCGGACCGGACGCCGGCGACTGTCCGGACGGGTTCATCGATCTTTCCTCTCAGATCAAGGATTTTGCCGACACCGCCCGGCTCGTCCAGGCGATGGATATGATCGTTTCCGTGGATACGGCGATGGCGCACTTGGCCGGCGCCCTCGGCAAGCCAACCTGCGTGGCGCTCTGCTACGTAGCGGATTGGCGCTGGGGCGAAGGAAACGGTGCCTCCCCCTGGTATCCCACGGTGCAAATGTTCCGTCAGCACTCACCCGGAGATTGGGCGCGACTCATCGCTCAAATTACCTACATTATCCGTGAAAAGGCGCGGTAATCTGCGGCGAATCGTATTCCTATCGAAAGTTCGGATTGAAAACGACCT
>JAYQGD010000587.1:0-2132 GCA_038140415.1 Rhodospirillaceae bacterium | reverse complement strand
GGCATAGTGATAGTCGGCGACCGCGCCGATCTCGCCTTGATCCGCCAGCTCCCGCAGGCGCTCGATCGGAAACACCAGGTTCACGTCCTGGTAAAAGCCGGTGCGGTCAAAGTTGGTGGAGACATGGGTCATGATCAGATCGTCCATGTCCGTGTCGCCGGGAATGATCCGGTATTCGCCGACGCCGGGCGAGAAGTGCTTGTCTTCCCGGCGGTGCAGGCCGGCGGTGGTGATGATCGCGACCTTGCGGTCTTTCAGAGGCGGGCCGTCGGCGCACGCGGTCGGACCGAAATCAGGCAGGTCCTGATTGACGATCATGTTGCGCGGGGCCTCCGGCATTTCATGCAGGTAAACCATGGTTTTTCGCGTTTCCTTTGTTTGAGCTAAGGGTTGGGGGAATGATGCTTTTGCTTGAGGTCTCTGGCAAGGACGGGGCGATCACGGTACCGCAACTAGCCCGTTGGCGATGGGACGTCGACCTTCATGCCTTTTAGGTGGCGCTGCTGGACCGGGATGATCCGCCGGTCGGACATGTGGCGCAGCACTTCATCGTCTGAGGCCATGCAGGCAGCGTTGATCTTTAACAGGAGCTTGCCGATGACGGAGTCGCTGTAGAACCAGTTGGCTAGGTCCGTGTCGGACGGATTGCCGGGCTTGGCGGCGCCGGCCTCGAAGTAGAACGCTTTGTGTTCATCAATGGCCAGCTTGAGGTTCTGGAACCGGGGCAGGTCGTCGCGGAACAGCGGCGTGTTCAGATCGTCGGCAAAACACAGCAAGTAAACAGTGAGCGCATCCAACGGCGTTTCCGAAATGCCCAGTGTGGTCTTGCCGTTCTTCTCCACCGCCAAATCGTACCAGGATTGAAGTTGCGCCATCTCCTGCGCCAGCGCGCCTGCCAGATCGGTATCGGCGTCCACGGCTTGTTCGCCATCGCCGAAGTTCACTGGGCAAGTCCAGCCTTCCATGTTCTCGTCCGACATCTCGCTCGCCGGCGGCTCTTCATCAAAATCTTCGAGGATTGGACCGTCGGTGCGTTCCAGCAGGCTCAGCACGGCCCGCAACACGCGTGTCTGGAATTCCGGTTCGTCCGGCGCGCCAAAGGGCCGGCCGAGTTCGAACGGGCACCAAAGTGCGCGGGGTGGGCGGATGGCCTCGGTATGGGGGCGGACCAGGCTAATGTGTGTGGTGGCGATGCCGGCTGCTTCCAGGTAGTTGGCGAGCGCGCCGACGGCGCGCGTGCAGGACGGTCAGACGGGACAGAGCAGGGCCGCGTCGACCTTATCCGCCGTCATGGTGGCGACGATTTCACGGATGCTGGGTGCCATCTTCTCCGGCGGCGTCGCACCCATGAAGGAATAATGCACCTCGGCGACCGAGCCGATCTCGCCGGCGGCGGTCATCTCCTTCAACCGGTCCAGGGGCAGGGCGACATTGGCGTCCCGCATAAAGCCAGTGCGGTCGAAGTTGGTGGAAATATGGCTCATCATCAGATCTTCTTCGGGGATGTCAGACGGTATGATCCGGAAGTCGCCGCTTTGTTCGGTGAAGGGCCGGTCGCCACGGCGATGCAGCCCGGCGGTGGAGATCACCGCCACCCGCCGTTCAGACAGGGGTGGGCCACCGACCATCGGCGTCGCATCGAAGCTCGGCATTTCCCGGGCGAAGTATTCCTGCTGGAAGTCCTCCGGCCATTCGTCGATCCGGACCATCAGCCGCGGCCGCCCTCCCGGTCTTCGTTCCACCAGCAGGCCCGCATGAACGCTGCATAGTCGTCCGGGTCGATAGCCGTCGACTTCTGGAACAGGTTCATCACCGGATGGTCTTCGATGTCGATCTCGAAGCTGTCGGTGAACCGGTTCCAAAAATTAAAGAAGCCCGAGGTAAAGGCGATCTCGACGATCTGTTCCTCGCTGAAATGCTTCTGCAGCTCGGCGAAAGCCTCGTGGTGCTGCGGCTTTTTGCCGGGCCCGCCCTGATAGAGCTTCTCCGTCATCACTTCGGCCCAGCGCATGGCGGCTTTTTCCGCGTCGGTGAACTGATCCGAATTGAGGTAGTCGCCGCGAACGGCGTCGATCATGTCTTCTGAAAATCCTAACGCCCGACCGAGCGTTTCATTGTGGCCTGTTCAATAG
>JAYQGD010000586.1:0-2144 GCA_038140415.1 Rhodospirillaceae bacterium | reverse complement strand
TGTCTCGACCTGGGCGGGCAAATGGTTGTTCCAGAAGTTGCCATCGACCTGGTTTGTTAAAGTTGCCTACGGGCTTCTCCTGGCATCCGGGGTGGCTGTTCTAATAGTTTAGATGATATTTTGTGTCCTGAGTTCATTGAGGATTTTACGGCTAAATTTGCGATCTGAAGATGACGGAGAAGACGAAAACCGAAGATTTGGATGTGCTCGTCGTTGGAGCCGGCGTCGCCGGTCTCTATCTCATTTATCGCCTCCGAAGTGCCGGTTTCAAGGTGAAGGCGCTTGATGAAGCCGGCGGTGTCGGTGGGACGTGGTATTGGAACAGGTACCCCGGCGCGCGCTGTGATGTAGACAGCGTCTTTTACTCCTATGAATTTGATAAAGACCTACAACAGGAGTGGACCTGGACAGAGCGCTATGCCAGTCAGCCTGAAATATTGGAATACCTGAATCACGTTGCGGATCGACATGACTTGCGCCGCGATATCATCTTTGAGACCCGCGTGTTGAGCGCACGCTATGATGAAACCAAATCTAAATGGGATGTTCAGACGAACAGTGGGATTGAGTTCCGGGCAAACTACTGCGTAATGGCGACGGGATGTCTGTCTGCGGCAAACGTACCGAATATTTCGGGCCTCAATGATTTTGAGGGACTTGTCTACCACACAGCGCGATGGCCGCATGAACGTGTCGATTTTACGGGTGTTCGAGTTGGCGTGATAGGAACCGGATCGACCGGCATCCAGGCTATCCCGGAAATCGCCAAAATTGCAGAGCACCTGACAGTGTTTCAGCGGACACCCAATTACGCAATTCCGGCGCAGAACAGGCCGCTGGGGTCGGAAGAAATCAGGGAGGTAAAAGCAAACTATCCCGAGCTGCGCGCGCAGGCCAAGACGACGCCTGGCGGCTTCAATTTCGTGCCCAATGAAATTTCGGCATTGGATGTCTCGAAAAAAGCACGCACACAAGAATTTGAACAGCGCTGGCAGGCCGGGGGCATTCCATTTATGGGCGCTTACAATGATCTGACGTTGAGTGAGGAAGCGAACCGAACCGCCCAGGATTTTGTCCGCGGCAAGATCAAAGAGATTGTTGAGGACCCGACGGTCGCGAACTTGCTGTGCCCGGACAATGTCATTGGCTGCAAACGGCTCTGCCTGGATACGGACTATTATCAAACCTTCAACCGGGAAAATGTGACCCTTGTTGATGTCCGGACCTGCCCCATCGAAACGATCACCACTGATGGCGTTCAGGTTGCCGGCGAGAGTCACAAACTTGATGCGTTGGTGCTTGCGACAGGATTTGATGCGATGACGGGCGCGTTGACGCGAATTGATATCCGAGGCCGGAACGGCAAGCTTTTAGCTGATAAATGGCAAGGGGGCCCCCGAACTTATTTGGGGTTAGCGACGGCCGGCTTTCCAAATTTGTTCATTGTGACCGGTCCCGGGAGCCCTTCTGTTCTGTCAAACATGCTGCCCACCATAGAACAGCATGTCGAATGGATTTCTGACTGCATTGAGCGGCTGCGTGAAGAGGGTGCCGGTGAAATTGAGGCGGAGGCTGACGCCGAAGACGATTGGGTCGACCACGTCAATGACGTGGCCGGCAAGACACTCCGGGTGAAATGTGACTCCTGGTATTTGGGCGCTAATATTCCCGGCAAGCCGCGCGTCTTCATGCCGTATATCGGCGGCATGCCGGCGTATCGTCAAAAATGCGATGAGGTAGCGTCGTCGGGTTACGCTGGATTCCGGATAACTTAACTATTGTCTGCGGAAACGATGGGACCAGACGCCTGGAGCCAGGCATCTAATCCGCCCCCCAAGTGGCGCAAATTTTCGAAACCGGCCTTTTTTAGCTCTTTAAGCGCCAAGGCAGAACGTTCGCCAAAAGCGCAATAGAGGAGTAATTGTTGGCCGGTTTGAGCGGAAAGCGCGGCCAAGAGGCCGTCCGGTTTGCTAAACTCGGAGAGACGCTGGTACGGCACGTGAACGGAGCCGGGGATCAAGCCGTTCTTTTCCCGCTCACTGTCTTCTCGCAAATCAACGAAAATGGCGTCGTTGTTCGAAAGTTTATTTACCGCCTCTTCGGCGGTGAGGGTGCGTTCGATAATCTCCGGTTCATCCTGGTGC
>JAYQGD010000585.1:0-2151 GCA_038140415.1 Rhodospirillaceae bacterium | reverse complement strand
AGCCGCCGGCGCGGAGGTGATCATCGTCAGCCGCTCGCAGGAGAAATTAGATGCGGCCTTGGCCGGTCTCGGCGGCAGCGCGATGGCGATGCAGATGGATGTCACTTCCGATGATAGCGTCGCCGGCGTGTTCGAACAAACCGGCGCGGTGGACCATGTTCTCTTCACTCCCCCTGGCGGTGCGGTCGGTAAAATCCGGGAGCTGGATACGGCGGATGTGTTGAACGGTTTGGACGCTAAGCTGGTCGCTGCGGTGCGCGCAGCCAAATATGCCAAGATCAAGGAAACCGGTTCCCTCACTTTCATTACCGGGCAGTTCGCCCGCCGGCCTGTGCCAGGCGTGTTGATGGTGGCGGCGATTAACGGGGCTATTGATGTGCTGGGCAAAGGATTGGCGGTGGAGTTTGCGCCGATCCGGGTCAACATGATCTCTCCCGGCGTCATCGATACGCCGCTTCATGCCCGCCTGCCCGACGAGATGCGGAACAATATGTTCGAGAGCTCCGCCACGCGCTTGCCCGTGGGCCGGGTCGGCCGGCCGGAAGATATCGGCATGATGGCGGTGCAGGTGATGGAAAACGGTTTTCTCACCGGTGCAATTATCGAGGTCGACGGCGGCGCCAATGTTCTCGTCTAGGCGGGATTAGCTCAGATACTGTACGGCGATTTTATATCCCTTTGACTCCCGGTGATAGCTGGCGTGCATCACGGTGCGGTTGTCGAGGATACACACTTCACCGATGCCGGACGGCGCTGACCAGGGTTGTTACAGGACCATCTGTCCGACCGCGTCCCGGATCAATCCATGGGAAAACAGAAAGTTGTTTTTTGACCGGGACTTCTCGCCGATCCCCTCCCGCTGCGCCTGCAGCCAATAGACGCTGTTCGGGATGATGACCGTCGAGGTGGTCCGGGAATTCCGATGATCGGGATTATCCGGATTGCGATAGAAGAGGGAGTGTTGGTTGTCGAAGGCCGACCCCCGGTCGACATGGAATTGCAGATCCGGAAAGATGTTGTGCCGGAAATGGTAGCCATCAACGGCAGGTAGACGCACGTTCCGGACGATGCAGGCGCCGAATTCCAATACCGCGTCCTTTAAGGCCGGGTGCAGTTCTAATTCAGCATCAAACGCGTCCAGAAGCACTGGTGATTACAGTTCGATCATCAGACCCAAATGGTCGAACCGGTTTATTTCCGAGACGGCATTGGTGCTAAGTTCCTCCGGCTACCATTGCCGGGTTTTATCCCTGATATGCGGAATGGCGAGGTTTGCGGACAAGGCGCAGCCGGCTGTGGGGCCGGTCAGCTCCTGCTCCGGATTAGTCTGTAGGCCGTTGAGGCTGGCCGAAATGATCGAGTCGGTAACGCTATTGGGCATGAATGCTGAGTTATTGGCAGGCCTTGTAAAATTCGATGGCCAGACTGTCGGCCAGGACGCCGATATCCGCCTGGAGTTTTCCAAGCGGCATTTCGTCTAATGACACACGCGGTTCCAGACTAAACGTGGTGTGCGGATTATCATCGTCGGAATGCGTGACCACCACCTGCCATGGCGCATTAAGCGCCTTGCGGGATGCCAACGCTCCCAAGGCGACGTACATCGTCCGGATATGCACGACTGAATCCGAATAAAACCAGACTCGGGGGATTTTCCAAAGTTTGCGCATGGCGTCGTTGTGTCCCTCACACGACCAGCAGGGATAAAACACGCCAAGCTTCGTCACCTCGAATACCAACTGTGTGATGAGCGGCTCCATCGGATACATGCGCGGATCGCGGTATGCGGCCTATTCCCAACTGCAGCAGGCCGAGTTCGCCTCGTAAGAAGACGGCTACACGGCGACCCGCCACCAGCGGGAAGTCGGTACTAGCTAATTCGACGCAGTGGCCCAGGCCGTTGCCGCCGGGCAATCCTCCACCACGGCGCTGAAGGACTCGACCGAAACGGCCCAGTTCCAGGCGATCGAAGGCGGTGCGCCTGCACCTGAACCGCAACCAGAACCTGAGGCCGAACATCCTGAAGAGGAAAGGATGATGGCCATGGTTGCCGCCGAATAGAACACTCCGCCGGGGGCGCGCCACGCCCCCGGTCTTCTTCCGGGTCCGGGATGCCTCGCCCCGGCTCCACTTCACCACCCCGTCCAGCCC
>JAYQGD010000584.1:0-2152 GCA_038140415.1 Rhodospirillaceae bacterium | reverse complement strand
AAAATCCGCTTAAAACGGCTTCACCACCACCATGATAACGATGAGGATCAACAGAACCGTCGGCGCTTCGTTGGCCCAACGGTAGAACTTGGCGGATTTGGTGTTTTTGTCGGCTTCGAAGTCCTTGCGCCACTTTGACAGCGCACCGTGCATGCCGCCCATGAAGAAAATACAGACCAGTTTGACCCACAGCCACACATCCGACCAGCTATCGCCGTCCAGATTGGCCAGCAGAATGCCGCCGAGAATAAACGCCGCCGCCATGGCCGGGTTAATGATGGCGCGGAGCAGCCGGCGTTCCATGACTTTCAGGGTTTCCGACAGTTCCGAGCCCGGTGCGGCGTCACAGTGATAAACGTAGAGCCTGGGCAGATACAGCATGCCGGCCATCCAGGCGATCACCGAGATGATGTGCAGGGCTTTGATCCAGAGATACCAGTCGGCGGAGAGATAAATCATTTCGGTTCCGTTTAGATTTAAGCCGTGTTGCAGGGGCAGCGGCCATGATTGCCGGGACAGTAGCGTACATTGCCGACCGGCCCCAAGCCGATTTTATGTTCCAACGCCGCGGAGGCTACACCCGCCAAACCCGCGATAAAATCCGGATGCGTGCCGATGGCCGGCACACGGGTATAGGACGGCAGGCCCAGCTCGTCGGCCTGGTGTTTGTATTCGATATCCAATTCCACCAGGGTTTCAGAATGCTCGGAGACAAAGGCGATCGGCAGGATCACAACACCCACCTTGTCATCGGCGGCGCGTTTGATTTCATCATCCAGGGACGGGCCGATCCATTCCAGCGGGCCGACCCGGCTTTGATAGCAGACCGTCCAGTTACCCGCGTTCAGGCCGGCGGCCTGCGCCAAGGCCGCGGCGGACTGTTCCACCTGCCATTGATAGGGATCGCCACGATCCACGATTTTTTTCGGTAAGCCGTGGGCGGAAAAAAGTACACGCACAGGGTTTCCGGCGGGAACCGAAGCCAAACTTTCCTTGAGGAGTGCGGCCTGAGAAGACACCCAGCCGGGCTCAATGGGATAACAGCAAATGCTATATGTAAGTTTGTCAAGCCCCAGCATCTTCGCCGTCTTCTTCCAATCCTCCAGCGATGACCCTGTGGTGGTCGTGGAATATTGCGGATAGAGGGGCAGCAAAATCACATCATCCGGCGCATAGGCCAGAACATTCCGAACGGTTTGTTCCGCCATCGGATGCCAATAACGCATGCAGATAAACACTTCGGTCTCATCATTGGGCCAGGTTTGCTGCAACGCCTGTTTCAGCGCGGTCGCCTGATCCCGCGTCAGCTCCAACAACGGCGACTTGCCGCCGATTTCCGCATAGATCGCCTGAGCCGTCGGCGCCCGGCGGGTGGAAATCAACTTGGCCAGCGGAATGCGAAACAAGCCGGGCAGGCCGATAATCGCCGGGTCCTTGAACAGGTTATAGAGAAACGGCTGCACCGCGTCGGGCCCATCAGGTCCGCCCAGATTAAATAAAACAACCGCATGCTTCGCCATGATCCGCTCTTAGCCCCCGCGCACGATCTCGAGAAGCCGCTCAACATGGGTGACCGGGGTCTCCGGTAAGACGCCGTGCCCCAGATTAAAAATCAACGGGCCTTTGCCTAACACATCCAGGATTCGTTTCGTTTCAGCTTCCAAGGACTCCCCGCCGGCCAGCAACGCCAGATTGTCCAGATTGCCCTGCACAGCTGTGTGCACCTGGACATGATCTCTGGCCCACTCCAACGGCACGGTAGAATCCAGCGACACCGCGTTTACACCGGTTTTCTCCGCGAAACTCGCGTACTGCAGACCGGCGCCGCGAGGAAATCCGATGATCGGCAGGTGGGGAAAGCGGTCTTTAACGGCGCCGACAATTTTCTGGAACGGCGCAATGACCCAACGTTCAAACTGGTCCGGCGGCAGCACGCCCGCCCAACTATCAAAAATCTGCAGCGCCTCCGCGCCGGCTTCCACTTGTTTGATCAAATAGCTGGTGGTGGAGTCGGTCAGGATATCGATCAGCTTTTGAAATTCCGCCGGCGCCCGATAGGCCCAGCTTCGAACCGTATGATAATCCTTACTGCCGGCTCCTTCGACCACATAGGTCGCCACCGTCCAGGGTGCTCCGGCAAATCCGATCAGGG
>JAYQGD010000583.1:0-2159 GCA_038140415.1 Rhodospirillaceae bacterium | reverse complement strand
GATCGATACTGATTAATGTCAGAAAAAACATCGATCTGCTGGAACTCGATCACCACTTTATTGGTGTGTTCCGCCACCGCTTCTTCGAACGGTCGGAAGTCCCGGGACATGACCGTGCTGATATTGAGGTTGATGCTCATCGTATTGGGGAGCGATCCGAAATCCCGCGTCGACAGTGCGCTTAGAAGCCGCTTGTCGATTTCCTCGGTAAGGTGTTGGAACAACCAAGTGTTGGAGGCCAGGTTAAAGCCGGGTGCGATCTGACGCTGCAGGGCGCCCACGGAAATAAAGTATTCCTGGAATAGAATACGCTCCATACCATCGCCGCCGATGATGACAGCCGCCTGGCGGTTGATCATGTCGGTGATCCGCAGCGTTTTTAAAGAATCCACGGCCTTGGCCAGGCTGAACGGGTCGAGGGCCTGTCCGGCGAATCCCGCGCCCTGGCCGACGCCCGCCGATGCATCCTCTGGTGTCCCAATGCCTTTGTCTGCGGCGGCGGCCATTTCTTTTACCAGGATGGCGAATTTATCGTAGTCGACCTCGAATTCGTACCAGCTGGTGAACTTGTCCTGACCTGCCGCGCGCCCCGGTTTTGCCGCGGGGTCGTTCTGGAACAGCCGGCGGACCTTATCGATGACATAGTCCACGTCTTCGATCCGGACATCTTTGCACATCAGTATCAGATCGCCGGAGCTCAACGTGTAAAGCTGGCAATCATGAGCCGCCAGCAACGTGTCGAACGTGCGGCTGGCGATCCGGATATGGTGAGCCTGCTGGTTCTGCGGGCGCAGCCGGGACAGATGCACTTGCACCGCAAAGCGGCCGCTTCGCGAGTGTTGAACGCGTTCGACATGGTCCCGGAGAGAACTTTCTGGGGATCGTTTGTCGGAAACGCCGCCTATCATCGACCGTTCGTCGGCCATCGCTACTGCCTGTGCTTCGTTTTGAGGAAGACTCTTCTAATCTCAAACCCTTAAGGTAAGTATAAACTCCCTTTTGGTCACTTGGTAAAGCCGGAGAAGAGTTGCAAGGCAAAAATAGGCCTATTGGCGGTCAGGCAATTTCGTGGCGCCGGGTTCTTGCAAACTTGACGGCGGCGTAAATTGGCCCTACCACCCGCGTCAGGAGCATCAATCAGACCTTGAGTTCAATGATATCGACAAAGCGCAGTCTGGTGACCGGCGGGGCCGGGTTTATTGGCTCGCATATTTGCGAGCGGCTGGTCGCTGACGACCATGATGTTATCTGCCTCGACAACTATTATACCGGCACCAAGGACAATGTGGCGGGGCTGATAGGGGCCAAGAACTTCGAGTTGATGCGCCATGATGTGACTTTCCCCCTCTATGTGGAGGTGGATGAAATCTTTAACCTCGCCTGTCCGGCGTCGCCGATCCATTACCAAAGCGATCCGGTGCAGACCACCAAGACAAGCGTGCACGGTGCGATCAATATGCTGGGGCTCGCCAAGCGGACCCACGCCAAAATCCTTCAGGCCTCCACCAGTGAAGTCTACGGCGATCCGAACGTGCATCCGCAGACCGAGGATTATCTGGGCAACGTCAATCCGATCGGGCCACGCGGCTGCTATGACGAGGGCAAGCGCTGCGCCGAAACATTATTCTTCGATTATTACCGTCAGCATAAATTGAACATCCGGGTGGCGCGCATTTTCAATACCTATGGCCCCCGCATGCTGCCGGATGACGGCCGGGTGGTGTCCAACTTTATTGTCCAGGCGCTGCAGGGCGACGCGATCACGGTCTATGGGGACGGCCAACAGACCCGGTCTTTCTGTTATGTGGACGATCTGGTCGATGGCCTGTTCGCCCTGATGAATGCGCCGGACGAGGTCACCGGGCCGATTAATCTCGGCAATCCGGACGAGTTCACTATCCTGCAACTGGCGGAGTTGGTGGTCGAGCTCACGGGCTCCAAGTCCGCCATTGAGTACAAACCTCTCCCGCAGGACGATCCCATGCAGCGCTGCCCGGATATTACCCGGGCCTCAACGCAGCTCCATTGGGCGCCGTCGATCAAACTGCGGGACGGATTGGCGAAAACCATCGCCTATTTCGACAGCACACTCTGACGCGTGAAACCCGGTCCGGCGGTTAACCCGCCGTTGACCATTTTAAGACCACAATATCAACAAC
>JAYQGD010000582.1:0-2166 GCA_038140415.1 Rhodospirillaceae bacterium | reverse complement strand
GTCCAACAAGCACGTCAACTTGACGCAGCTTGGAGACAATCTCTTCCGGTTTGTGACGCTTGATACTCATAAAAAGTTAAGAGATCAATTGCTTGGTAGAGCTACAGATCGTCAAATTGAAAAAGTGATAGAGCTTTTTATAAAATGGATAGATGCTCACAAATAAATTGTTGTCCAATGGTTTAATTTATTCTTATTCATCTACTGGTTTATATAAACTAAAATTATTTTATTTCAGACAGTAGAGCAGTGGTTATTAGAAGTCAGAAAACCCAAATAAATCTCCAGCTAGGTTAAAAATTCACCACCATTTTTGGAGGGTTCTGAAATGGACGAAATCTAGCCCTAGATTTTAACCGATGAAATCTAAAAGGTTAGGGTAAATCTCATGCAACCCCTTGCAATCTAGTGCCATATCAAACGCCCTAACTTTGCTATAAGTATTTGATTTTATTAATTTAAGATGGTCCCGTAGGGGTCACCACTTTTTCCCTTCACCCCATTCCACCCCCAACCATCTCCGCCAGTTTCCAGCGTTCAGTTTTGCCCATGTCGGTGCGGGGCAGAGCGTCGACGGTGAGGATGACCTCCGGGGCCATGCGGCCCAGGGCCTTGGCAATCACCGGGGTCAGGGTTTCGGCCGTCTGGCCCTCGGCGGCGACGATGGCGGCGTGGGCTTTGCGGCCCAGGCCGGTGTCGGCCTCGAACACGGCGGCGTCGATGACGCCCTGGACCGTCCGTAATTCCCGCTCGATGGTTTCGGCGGGGACTTTATTGCCCAACAGGTTCACCCGCCCGTCCAGCCGGCCCTCGATGCTGAGCCGGCCGTCTGCGTCCAGGCTTCCCAGATCGCCGGGATAGAAATACCCGTCGCGAAAGGCTGATTGGTCCACATCGGGTCCGCCCTCGTAGTGGCTGACGGCCAAGTCCGACGCGATGCGCACCTGCCCGGTTTCCCCCGCCGGCAGCAGTTTTCCGGCGTCATCGACGATCTCGACGGTGACAAAGGGCAGGACCGACCCGATCATGGCCGGGTTGCCGAGAAGTTGCGTCACGTGCCCCCGGGCGACGGAGCCGGCCTCGGTCGAAGTGTAGGCGTTCCAGATATTGGGGCCGAGGACGATCCGCGCCAACTGGGCGAGTGTTGCGTCGAAGGGCGCGCCGCCGGTGGTTGTCGAGCACACCGACGAGAAGTCCCTCGGGTTCCGGTTGCCGTCGATGACCAGGAAACGGAAGGCGCCCGGTGATAACAGCAGGTGGCTCACCTGGAAGAGCTCGATGAAGCGGCCCAGGTGCCGGGGGCCGATGCCGGGGATCGCGGTCGCCCCGCGCATCAGGGCCATCAACAGCCAGCCGTAGCCGGCGATGGTGTGGACCGGCATGCCCAGGAGAAACCGGTTGCTTCCTTGGCCCTCACAATAAAGTTGATGCGCCATAATCCGTTTGAGCGCCGTTTGCCGAGTGAGCGCCACCACATTCGGCTGGCCGGTTGTGCCGCTGGTCTCCACCAGGCGGACGACGCGGTCCGGGTCGCTATCCGTCGGGATCGGTGCGTCCGCCGCGCCCGCCGGGAGGTCCAAATCAGCGGGCAGAGATTGCGGATCCAGCTCGGCCCACGGCACGTCCAGGCCGTCGGGCTTGGACTCGGCGGCGAAGACGGCGTTGATCTTGAGGGTTTGCAGCTCCGCCATCTCCCGAAACTGAAAATTCGGTGCGCGCGAAACGGACGCAATGCCCAAGCGGTCCAGGGCCAGGATCAGCACCACGTGCAGATAGGTGAACGGCAGGACCAACGCCACCCGATTGCCGGCCTCGAGGCCTTGGCTCAGGATAAACCGGCTCGCCCGGTCCACATCGTTCATCAGATCGCCATAGCGGATCGAATGGACATTGTTGATAAACGCAAGGCCGCGCGGCTGCAGAGCGGCGGTGGTCCGGAGCGCGTCATGCAGACTGTGGGTAAACATCCGGCTACCTTCCGTCCTGCAGGAATCGCTGACGCCGCGCCCGCAGGCGCGCCACATTCCGCATCAGCCGTTTTTCAGTGTCACTCGAGCTCATTGCTGCCTTTACCCGCTCGCAAGTTTCCAAAACAGATACATTCCACCGAACAGGATCGGCTGGTGGGTAAGATAAATCAACAGGCTATGCCGTCCGGCCAAGTGG
>JAYQGD010000581.1:0-2167 GCA_038140415.1 Rhodospirillaceae bacterium | reverse complement strand
TAGCGCAGCTTGCCGTTCCGCTTTTTGATCTTGCCGGCGATCATGACCGTATCCACGTTGGACCCGTTGGCGTGGAAGACCAAGGCTTCCACCGGATCATTGACCGGGAACAGGTTCAAATGCCGGCCATTGACCAGAATGATGTCGGCCTGCTTGCCCGGCGTCAGCGATCCGATCTTGTGATCCAGCCGTAGCGCCTTGGCGGAATCGATGGTTGCCCATTCCAACGCTTCCCGCGCGGTGATGGAGAGATGATCGGCGGGCTTGCCGGTTTTCTTGATGGTTTCGTTATTATCCAGGTTGCGCTGATGCTGCAGGGTGGTGCGGAGCACGGTGAACATATCGCCGGAGATATTGCACTCCACGTCGACGCCGATGGAGGGCCGGCCGCCCAGGGCTCTGATCCGGCCGGTGATCGGCGCGCCATGGGCCATTTGTAGTTCCACTTCCGGCGTGACCGTCAGCGATGCGCCGGAGTCCACCAGGATTTTCAATTCCCGGTCGCTCAGGTGAACGCCGTGCACCATGTTGTGCCGCTCATCCAACAGTTTGAGCTTGGCGAGTTTTTGATAGCCGTCCTTGTTCAGCCGGTGGGGCGAGCCCCACACATGGGCGGAGATGATCAGATCAAACTCCTTGGCCAGTTCAAAATCATGTTTGGTCACATCCCAGACGGAAAAGTCCGGGCCCAGCGCCGCCATGGCCAGGGTGACAAGCGCGTCGTCGGCCGCCAGGGAGGTTTTGCGCAACCGTTCGATCTCGGCGCGGGGATGGGGGATATGGGTGAACGGCGTCTGGTTCTTCTTGGCGTCCGGCTTGGGCGAGCCATGGCCGAACACGGCGCGGATACCGGATTCTTTCAGCGCATCGATGGCGGCATCGGAGTGGGCCGGGGTCGCATTGTTATGGCACCAGTCCATGATCGTTGTCGCGCCCGAGTTGATCTGGTTGAGCGCGCCCACCAGATTGCCAAGATAGGTGTCGTTCGCTGTGAATCTCGGCGCGATCTTGGCATGCATGTGATGCAGATATTCCGGGATCGACCAGTTGCCGGCGCTGCCCCGTAAGCCGGTCTGCCAGGTGTGCAGGTGCGCGTTGACCAATCCGGGAAGGACGATCATGCCGTCGGCGTTGATGACTTTGGCGTCCGCCGCGCGGATGGATTTGGCGACTTTGAGAATTTTATCGCCGTCGATCAGGACGTCGCCCTTTGCGAAGTCGCCGACCTTCTTGTCCAAGCTGACGATTGTGCCGCCCTTGATGAGTGTCCGGGCCATGTGCAGCCGCTCCCTTTTTGCGCAATGAACAGGGGCGGGACTGTAGTCAGAAAATTCCGGTAAAACAATTTGTGAAAGGCCGGCGAGGGACCTCAGCCGACCATCATGGTGCCGTCGAACTTTCGCATGAAGGAGATTTTGTCGTCTTCGACTTCGAATACGACTTTCACCGTTTTGAGGCTTTCATCGGTCTTGGCATTTTCAACGCCCATGGACCAACTGCCGCTCGCATACTCATCCAGCCAGTCTTCCAGAATGACGATCCGGTCGCCGGTGCGATAGCTGATACTGCAGGTGTCGTCTGTGTTCGATGAGGCGAGCATGTGATCCTCTTTGTCGGTGTAGGTGTGTGTGCACCTTCCCATATGGGGGGCAATTCGGGCGCGACAACGGCGAAATTGTGTCCGAATGCAACAAAGTGTTACCGGGTGGAGTTCGGCCGGGGCCTTATCGCCTTCAGGTTTATTTCTCGCCTGCTTGCCAACTATTCGGGGGGCATTTCCGCCGTTTCGAACGGGTTTTCACCGGCCAACCATCGTTCGAAACTGCTCGGATCATCAAGGGCCAGGATTAGGGCCGTGCCCAGTTCCAGTTCCGCCACCGGCCAGCCCCGCTCCATCAGGGCGAGTTGCTGGCCAATGGCGATGGATCGGGTGATGCCCTTGTGGGACTCGTATTGAGGAATGGGATCGCCCTTGCCGGGCGCCGCGTCGTCCGCCTCGCAGGCCTCCCGGCTGAGAGAATGCATACCCCGGCAGGTGAGGGGCCGGGCGGCATAGACACTGCACATCCGGGTGTCCGGGTCCAGCAGCGGACAATCAACTCCGGCAACCGCGCGCTCAAACCGGGGCAGACCGGCGGTGGCGGTGCGCACGGATTTGAGGCGTTGG
>JAYQGD010000580.1:0-2169 GCA_038140415.1 Rhodospirillaceae bacterium | reverse complement strand
CCCCCCCACCCGCCCGTCCCATACACGTACTCGCCGAGTGCCGCGGCGGGGTCTTCGATCACCGCCGCCCAGTCGCCGGGCCCTCCGGGCTGGAACTGGCGCAGGCAATCGTGCCAGAGATTGCGACCGTCTTCTTCGAGGTATCGCCAATCCGCCATTGCCGGCAACATCGCCAGGATCGGTTTATCCAGTCCGGCGGCGACGGCCACGGTGGAGTTGTCGATGGTGACCACAACATCCATGGCGTCCACCTGGGCGGCAAAATCATCCATTTCAGTCAGCGGATCGATCTCCGGATCGTGTAAAATGTCGGCACCGAATGCCTTCCGGGCTGCCTCGATCTCGTTCAGCCGCTCACCGTACTGCAAGCTGACGAAGCGAAGACCGGGAACGGCGAATATGGGGCCCCAGTCCTCCAGAGGTATCCGCTTGGCGATGGCGCTATGCCAGGAAATTCCGACCAATAGCTCTGCGCGGCCTTCCAGATATTTTTCTCTTAAGGCTTTGGTTTTTCCCGGATCGGCTACCAGATATTTGCCGACGGGACAGAAGCCATCAAAGGAGGGCCTGTACCGGCTCGGCAAATCACCGATGGGCAGATTAACTGAAATATCTCCGGCGCGAGTGTCGCGGTGCGACGGCGTCATACGCGGCACAACCCGCGCCTCGGGAAAGGATCGGGAAAATAGCGGCACGAGCCGGGGCTCGGCCTCCAGCGTACAATGACCGCACTCGGCGATGGCGTCCGGCACCAGTCCGGCGAAGAAAATCTCATCGCCGACCCCCTGCTCTCCCCAGATCAAGACGTTCTTACCAGCCAGCTCCTGTCCTGCCCAACGCGAGCTCGGAAACTGACGGTCCGGAGATTTGTAATTGCGGGACCGCCAGCGTTGTTGATACGCGCCCCAGAACCCATGTAGATCGCCGGAGAAGAAACTCATGTTACCCAGCGCCAACAGCGCATCGGGATGGCCGGGGTCCAATTTTAACACCTGATTGAAAGCTTTACGGGCTCCGTCCCGGTCATTGTCGCCCAACAATATCTGGCCTAGGCAGAAATGCGCCGTGGCGCCGGTGGGATTCCACTTCAAGGCTTTGTTGATAGCGGACCGCGCTTCTACCAAGCGATTGGCCTGACGTAGAGCCTCCGCCAAGTTCTGATGAGCAATGGCATACGACTGATCAATCTCAATCGCCTCACCGGCATGGGCAATGGCGTCGTCGAGCCGGCCCTTATCGATTTCGATGGCGGCCAGATTGGTCAGCGCGCATACGGACTTTGGGTCGGCCTCCAACGCCTTATGACACCATTCCAGGCCTTCATCGGGCCGGACCAGTTCCAACAGCACGCCGCCCAAGTTGGCCATAGCATCCACCAAGTCAGGCTGTAGATGCAGCGCGGTGACAAGCGACTTTTCCGCCCCGCCGAAATCGCCCCGCATTTTCTGAATGGACCCGAGATTGCTCCACGCGGCGGCCGAGTTTCGGTCCACCTGAACTGCCTTCTGGAGAACCTTCTCTGCATCCACGTGGCGGCCGGCATGAGAATAAAGCGTCCCCAGATCAATCAAGGTCAGGACATCGTTGGGATTGATCTCCAGCGACTTTTCGATCAGCTGCGTTGCGTTCAGCCACTGACCCGCTTGAAAAGCCAGGAAGCCATACCAGTGCAGGGCCTCGGCATGGTCGGGCATGTGCGCCAAAATATTGCGATAGAGGCTCTCCGCCTCGCTCAACCGGCCGTGCCGGTGATGATCCAGCGCCTCGGTCAGTTCATCGGCGAACGGGTTTTCGAGCAGAGAGAGGTCCATCGCTATTCCTCTTCCTGCCCGTAACCGAATTTGCGGATGTAGGGAGCAAGGATATCCTGTGCCTCGCCAAAGTAGGCGGCGTAATTTTCCCAACGGCCTTTGGCGCGTTGATAGATGGGTTCCACCACTTGGTGATAACTGGGCGTTTTGATCTGCCGGCTCTTGGCTTTTTTCCGGTAAGTCAGAATTTCATCCGTCCAATCGAGGCCTAGTGAAGCAATGACCCGTCGCGCCTCGCCCTCGAAATCCGCCACGACGTCCTCATAGCGCACCTCAGTCACCTCCACGGGTAGGACATCCAGATACTGCTGCCATAGATCAAAGGTTTGGACATAAAAGCAGGCCGCGTCTTCCAAAT
>JAYQGD010000579.1:0-2169 GCA_038140415.1 Rhodospirillaceae bacterium | reverse complement strand
GTACATGCACATGGGCGAGACCATGATCCGGTTTTCCAGCACCATGTCTCGCATCTTATAGGGGGTGAAGATCGGCGGCGGTGTTTCCTTGGGCCGGGGACGGCCGGCCGCCTTGAACGCCTTGTCCGCCACATGGGCCTCCATCCGGTCCACCAAGGCAGGGTCGCGGGCGCGTAGGTTCTCGTGATTGATGCGCAGGCTGCGGGTCAACAGGCTGTAGGAAAACTCCAGCGCATCCATGTCATCGTGATAACGCTCCACATTCTCGAACCACTCCATGCTCACCTGGGCGGCCCGCTGCAGCGCATCCACCTCGGGCTGGCGTTCCGCTTGGAAAGCCGGCAGCGCCTTCGACAGGTCCGCATCGTGGGCGTTCAGACAATTGATCAGCGCGACCGAATCCTCCATGGCGAGCTTGGTGCCCGACCCGATGGAAAAATGCGCCGTGTGCAAGGCGTCGCCCAGCAACACGATATTGTCGTGGAAATACTTGCCGTTCTTCACCCGGGGGAAGTTCCGCCAGACCGAGTTGTTGGTGATCAGATGATCGTCGCCCAACTCGTCTTTGTAGACCTCCGACAGGTAGGTCACCGTGTCGTCCTCGGTCGCGTTCTCCAGACCGGCGCGCCGCCAGGTGTCTTCCGTACACTCGACGATATAGGTCGACATACCGGGCATGTATTGGTAACAGTGCGCCCGCCACAGCCCGTGCTCTGTCTCGTTAAAATAGAAAGTGAAAGAGTCGAATTTCTTGGTCGCCCCCAGCCAGACGAACTTGTTGGGCCGGATGACCACGTTGCTGTCGAACGCGTCCAGGCGCTCATCCCGGATAAACGAGGCGATGCCGTTGCCGGCGACAATCAGATCGGCGTCCTTGTACTCATCCAGGCTATTGATGATCACATCATGGGTGATCTGAACGCCGAGCTCCTTGGCCCGCGCCTCGAGAATTTGGAGGAGCTTCAGCCGCTGCATGCCGGCGAAGCCGTGGCCGGTCGAGGTGACCTTCTCACCCTTGTGGAAGATGTCGATATTGTCCCAATGGACGAAACTGTCGGTGATCGCCTTGTAGGTGTCGAAATCGGCGTCCTTGAAATTGTCCATGGTCTCGTCAGAGAACACCACGCCGAAGCCCCAGGTCACATCCGCCGGGTTCTGCTCATAGATTTCCACCTGCCAGTCGGGGTTGGTCTTCTTCGCCAGCAGGGAAAAATAAAGGGACGCGGGGCCGCCACCGATACAGACGATTTTCATCATTCACCTTTTCGTACGGGGCTTACGCCGCCGGCGGGGCCCTGTTTTTGATTTGAAGATAAAAGTTTAACTCTAAATAGTTTAAGTTTAAAGTAATTTGATAGAGAGCGAAAAAACGGGAGATGCGGACCATCGATATACTACAGCCGCCGGGATGGCCCCGGCCCAAGGGCTACAGCAACGGCATCTCGGCCTCTGGCCGGATGATCTTTACCGGCGGGCTGGTCGGCTGGGACGAGAATGAGAGCTTCCCGGAAAAAGACATGGCGGGTCAGGCGCGGCGCACCTTCGAGAACATCATTGCCGTCCTGAAGGAAGGCGGCGCCGGACCGGAGCATATTGTCCGCATGACCTGGTACATCACCGACCGGGACGCCTATCTGAACTCTGTAAAGGATATCGGCCAAGCCTATCGGGACGTCATCGGCCGCCACTTCCCGGCCATGGCCGTGGTCCAGGTGGTCGCCCTGATGGAGGTGGACGCGCTGTTGGAAATCGAAGTCACCGCCGTGGTGCCGGAATGAGCAACCCCCTCCCCATCGATGTTGTCACCCCGGTTCAGGCGTCCTTGGGCGAATCGCCCCTCTGGGACCCGGACGCGCAAAGGCTCTACTGGATCGACATCAACAACAAACTTCTCCATGTGCATGACCCGTCCGGGGAGAACGACACAACGTTTGAGCAAGCCTGCGAGGTCGGCAGCATCGGCCGGGCGCAAGCCGGCAAGCTGATCGCCGGGCGGCGGGATGGGTTTGGCTTCATCGATCCGTCCACCGGCGACTTCACACCCCTCACCGATCCGGAAGCAAACAAGCCGGCCAACCGGATGAACGACGGAAAAATGGACCGGGCCGGACGGTTCTGGTGCGGCTCCATGCAGGACCCCTACCCGGACGAGCCTGCGGGCGCGCTCTA
>JAYQGD010000578.1:0-2171 GCA_038140415.1 Rhodospirillaceae bacterium | reverse complement strand
GGACGACACCCCCTCCTGGATTCGCGCCCCGCCGGAATCATTCAAACCGATCACCGGTGCGCCGACCTTCATCGCCTGGTCCATGATTTTGCAGATTTTCTCGGCATGGGTTTCCGAGAGTGATCCGCCAAACACGGTGAAGTCCTGACTGTAGACGAAGACCGTCCGCCCGTTGATCGTTCCATGGCCGGTGACCACGCCATCACCCGGAATGGATTTCTTATCCATACCGAAGTCGGTTGACCGGTGTTCGACGAACATATCCCATTCCTCGAACGTGTCCGGATCCAGCAGCAGGTCCAGACGCTCTCGGGCGCTCAGCTTACCTCGCGCGTGCTGGGCGTCGATCCGTTTCTTGCCGCCTCCGGCTCTCGCCCGGGCACGTCGTTCTTCGAGTTGGCGGATGATGTCGTACATGTCTTCACCTGACGTGTTGATAGTTGGTGGGTCGCATCCAGGCGCACATTATCGCGATCCCTTGCCGGAAAACCAGAATTTCAGGCAGATAGCAGTTTTAGATAATGTGCGGCCTCCTGAATCTCGCGGCGGATCGCGCGCTGACGGGTCATGGCTTCCGAGTCCTGCCCCCATTGTTCCATCTGAAAGACTTCATCCAGCAGTGCCAAATCTCCTGCTGATTCGGCGGTTACTCGAGCATGATAAACGGCGAGCCCCAAAACCAGAGAGCCCATCGCCGCAGCAGCGGATGAGACAGCCATTAACTCGTGATCGGTTAATGTCGAAACCCGTTCAGTCAAAGCCGACAGCGCCGTGTAGGGCTGATTGATCGGTACAATCCCGCTGGTCACCCGCAAATCGGCGCCGAGCTCTTCACGGGCCCAGTCCAACAGCGGCTGCCAATCTCTGGTTTGACGCGCCACCAACTCCGGCGGCTCTTCCGCCTGGTAGCAGAGTAAGTCCGTCTCCGCAAATTTAAGCGTTACAGCAACAACCTGATCCCGTTGGGATGAAACCCGGTCGATCGCCGTGGCGGCCATTTTGGAATGAGGCATGGCAGTCGGGTCAAGATTTTCCGTCTGCGCCTCCCATTCGGCAACGAGTTCCGCCGCCAATTTTTCAGTCGGCACGGCGAGCGGCTTACCGGCAGGCGTATTCACTGCCTTGCCATCAAGCACAACTCCAAAACCGTTCTCAAGCTCCACAACGGAAACGTTATGGTAGAAGCGTTTGACCTGCTTCCAATCAATCATATTTGGGTCCTATTTTCCGAACAGGGATTGCAATGCGCCACCGACTCCCTTTGTCACTGCGTCCACCGGATTAGAGGGCTTTTCCTCCTTCTGCTGGGGCGCAGGCGCACCCGGATTGGCTTTTTTCTGCCCGGCTTTGTCCAGCGCCGCGACACAAGGGTTTTTGTCATCGGAGCCTGCACTGGCCGTTACCGCCAGAATAGCAACCGGATTGACCGCCACCAGCGCAAGACCGGCTACCCCTTTCAAAACCGAAGCGGTGCTGGGCTTTACCGATGGCGAAGCCAAAGTTCCCCCGATATCCAGATCAACTGACAAACTGACCAAACTGGCGTCCTTTGGACGCGGTTTGATCTGGAGGTCCAGTTTTTCCTGACGCAGGTCAATCTGCCCACCGCCAGCGACCGAAATGCGTTTCGTATCGAACAACAGCCCGGTGCTCTTGGCGATACCATTCTTGATATCGTATCGATTGACCAGGCAATTAACTTTTGTTTCGTCCCCGCCTTTGCCGCCCGGCATCAGGACCTTCACCACGTCAGCCGCCAGCAGCTCCACATACTTGCTGGCAATCTTGCCTCTGTGCATGACCAGCTCGGTATCACCATTGAGACCGGCCATGATTTCCCGAACAGAGCGCCCGGCACCTTTTGCGTTTACCGACAGGTCCACCATTCCTTCGACCAGGCCTTTCTCGCCAAATTGGGTCATCAACTGATTGAGGTCCAGCTTGGCGATATCCAAATCGGTCACAAGGACCGGCTTCGCCTTTGATCCATCCAGGCTTAGCTTGCCGGCGAGTTTCCCCCCAAACGCCTGCGCCTGCAATGTATCGACGGTTAAATTCCCACCTTTTATTGAGGCCGAGGTCGACACATCGGAAATCGTCAGCCCCTGGAGCAGCAGTTTTTGGCCGAGGAACTTGAGCGAAAAATTGGCGGCCTTCAATCCATCCCGGGG
>JAYQGD010000577.1:0-2176 GCA_038140415.1 Rhodospirillaceae bacterium | reverse complement strand
TGGTCGTCGGTGGCGGTGGACGGGAACACGCCTTGTGCTGGGCCATCGCCCGGTCGCCGAAATGCGACGCGCTTTACTGCGCGCCGGGGAATGCGGGCATCGCCGATGTGGCCGACTGTGTGGATATCGGCGCCGAAGACGTGCCCGCCCTGGTCACCTTCGCTAAGGACAACGCCATCGATCTCGTGGTCGTAGGGCCCGAAGGCCCGCTGGTGCTGGGTCTGGTGGATGAACTGCGCGCGGCCGGCATCAAAGCCTTTGGCCCAACCAAGGACGCGGCGATCCTCGAGGGCTCCAAGGCGTTCATGAAGGACCTGTTCGCCAAGTACAATATCCCCACCGCCGCCTATGGCCGGTTTAGCGATCACGGCGAGGCGGCCGCCTATGTGAAGGAACAGGGTGCGCCCATCGTCATCAAGGCCAGCGGCCTGGCCGCCGGCAAGGGCGTGATTCTTGCCCAGACGGAAGAGGAGGCATTACAGGCCCTGGACGAGATCATGGTCCAGCGGGTGTTCGGCGAGGCCGGCGACGAAGTGGTGGTGGAAGAGTTTCTAACCGGCGAGGAAGCGAGCTTCTTCGCTTTAGTTGACGGTAAGTCGGCGGTCGCGCTGGTCTCCGCCCAGGATCACAAGGCCGTTTACGATGGCGACAAAGGTCCGAACACCGGCGGCATGGGCGCTTATTCCCCTGCCCCGGTGGTCACCCCGGCCCTGGAGACCGAGATCATGAAGACGGTCATTCAGCCGACCATCGACGGGATGGCGGCGGAGGGACGGCCCTATACCGGCGTGTTGTTTGCCGGGCTGATGATCACCGACAAGGGCGCCAAGGTGCTGGAGTTCAACGTACGCTTCGGTGATCCGGAATGCCAGGTGCTGATGGCCCGCGCCGATTCCGACATGCTGGAAGCGCTGGATGCGGCCGCCGAAGGCCGGCTGTCCGAGATCACGCTCAACTGGCGGGACGAGACCGCCATGGTCGTGGTCATGGCCGCCAACGGCTATCCAGGTGCGTACGAGAAAGGTTCGGTGATCGGCAATCTGGAGGCGGCTGCGGCTGATCCGGATGTCACCATTCTGCACGCCGGCACCAAGTTCGTGGACGGGCAGGTGACCGCCAGCGGCGGGCGGGTGCTGGGCGTTACCGCTTTGGGTGCGAGCGTGAAAGACGCGCAAGCCAAAGCCTATACGGCGGTGGATGCGATCGACTGGCCGGACGGATTTTGCCGCCGGGACATCGGCTGGCGGGCGATCGCCAGAGAACAGTAATCGGATGAATGAGGCCTACTGCTCGGCCAGATCGTCCCAGACCGTGTCTTTCCACGTCCGGTAGGCGAACTCCAGTGCGCCTCGCAATGCCGCAGGCACGTCCGACGCCTTAATCGGTGGGATTTTTCCTTCCGCGGCAAGATCCGAATCACTGGCCCCGTCGTAGCGCACCTCTCCCTTGGACGGCTGATAGATCGAAACAATCGACAGGCTATCGTCTTCGGCTTCTGAGATGCCCAAAACATCCACGTTAATCTGGAAGAGATCCTTTTTCAGATCAAGATAGGGCAGCTCCGTAAAGAACATAGACGCGGACAATTCCACCGGCTGGTTTTTATAGGTACAGTTCAGCGTAACGTCATAATCACTGATGACCTGCTGTTCGCCCTCGATTTCGTTGCGCTGGGCAAAGGCGATGACATATTTGCATGCCGGTTTTCCTTTTACGGCAAGCGAGCCCGTCAGGTCGCTTTTTAACTTTCCATCCAAAATCGGCGCCAACGCGGTGCCGTATATAAATCCCAATTCCTTGCCGCCCTGTCGGATGGCTACCCACTCGGTGCCTTTCGCCTTGCCCGGAGACTGGACACGCTCGCCTTTCCGGAACCGGCCGACACGATCTGATTTAGTGAGAGGTTTGGCCCGGACATTGACATCCTTCAGAACCAGATAGGTGGCATGGGAACCGGACAGCGTCTCGCCCAGGAACGTCTTCGCGGTCTGGGCGTGCACCGACGGCGCCGGCAGGCTCAACCCGGCGGCCATCAATATATAGGTTGTGATACGGATAAGACGCAGCATGTCCCTGGCTCTGTTGGGCCCCTGAAAGTCCACTTACGGCCCGATTTTTTTGAAATCATAGCCGAGTCAACATGAAAAAGTCACCGTTTTTCCGAGAAATCCCCAGA
>JAYQGD010000576.1:0-2176 GCA_038140415.1 Rhodospirillaceae bacterium | reverse complement strand
GCTATAAGGGGCCCCATTCGGATGAAAGTCCTCACCTGTAATAGTAATCGCCCGATCGCCGAAGCGATCTCCGCCTATCTCAATCTGCCACTCACCAGCGCCAGTGTACGCCGTTTCTCGGACATGGAAGTGTTCGTCGAGATCAACGAGAACGTGCGCGGCGAAGACGTCTTTGTCATTCAGTCGACCTCCTATCCGGCGAACGACAATTTGATGGAACTGCTGGTGACCCTGGATGCGCTGCGCCGCGGCTCGGCCCGGCGGATCACGGCGGTGATGCCGTATTTCGGCTATGCCCGCCAAGACCGGAAATCGAGCCCGCGTTCGCCGATTTCCGCCAAGCTGGTGGCCAACCTGATTACCGAAGCCGGCGCTGACCGGGTGCTCACCCTTGATCTGCACGCCGGGCAAATTCAGGGATTTTTCGACATTCCGCTCGATAACCTTTACGCCTCACCCGTATTCAACAAGGACATGGAAGAGAAATTCGACGGCGACGACATCGTCATCGTGTCGCCGGATGTCGGCGGCGTGGTGCGCGCCCGCGCCATCGCTAAGAGGCTGGATGCCGATCTGGCGATCATCGACAAACGCCGCGAGCGGGCGGGCGAGTCCGAGGTGATGAATATCATCGGTGACGTGGATGGCCGCCAATGTATCCTGATTGACGATATCGTCGATTCCGCCGGCACGCTGTGCAACGCGGCGGTGGCCTTGAAGGACTCCGGCGCGACGGCGGTCTCGGCGTATGTGACCCACGGGGTGTTGTCCGGCGGGGCTGTTGCCCGTGTGACCGCTTCACCGATGGACACCCTGATCACCACCGACAGCATCATGGCGACCGAAGCCGTGCGTGTCGCACATAATATCCAGCAGCTTACGATTGCGCCGCTGATCGCTGAGGCCATGCGCCGGATCAGCCTGGAAAATTCCGTCTCAAGCCTGTTCGACTGATTGTTTCTGGTCGCGCTACGAGGCCCCTGATCGGGTGTCCTGCGCCAGAACCTCCCGGACTTTTTGCGCCAAAATCTTGCGGTTGAAGGGCTTGGTCAGCACCGGGTAATTGTGGTCCAGGATGGACTTCTGCATGAGGTGCTCCGCCGCGTAGCCGGTGATAAACAGGACCTTGATTTCAGGGATCATGGCCGACGCCGTCTGCAAAATATCGGGTCCGGTTTTGCCGTTCGGCAGAATGATGTCCGAAATCAGCAGGGCGCTGCCACCGCCGCCATTTTGAAGGATCGCTTCCAAATCCGTGCCCGCGCCGGCATCAACAACTTCGTAGCCGAGTTGCGACAACATGATGCTGGTGACTTCCCGAACCTGCGGATCATCTTCCACCAGCAGGATTTTTTCGCCGAGCTCGGCGGGGATATCGGAAGACTCTTCCTCCGACGCCTGGATCGCATCTGTGTTGCGTTCGGCCCGGGGGAGGTAGAGAGTCACCGTGGTGCCGGCATCCACCTGACTGTCGATCGCGATGTCGCCGCCCGACTGTTTGGCGAAGCCGTACACCATGCTCAGTCCCAGCCCGCTGCCGTCGCCCACGTCCTTTGTGGTGTAGAACGGTTCGACCACGGATTTTAATTGGCCGGCCGGGATGCCGAAGCCGGTGTCGGTCACGCTCAACGCGACATAGTCGCCGGCCTTCAGGTCGACGGGGAGCCGGGCGTCTTGAAAGTCCGGTTTGAAGTTTCGTATGCGGACCGTGAGCTCGCCGCCGGCCGGCATGGCGTCGCGGGAATTAATCGCCAGATTGAGAATGGCGTTCTCCAACTGGTTGGGGTCGATCTGGGCCTTCCAGAGACCCGGTTCGTATTCAGCGCGGACTTCGATTGACTCGCCCAGGGTCCGGCGCAAGAGTTCCAGCAGGTGATTGACCAGGACTTCCAGGTCCGTTTCCCGGTCCTCCAACGCCTGCTTTCGGGAAAAGGCCAAGAGCTGCTTGGTCAGGGTCGCGCCGCGCTGGATCAGGCCCAGGGCTTTCTCCACCCGCTCATCGCGCTCCTTTTCTGATATCTCGCCCAACTTCAACAGTTCCAGATTGCCCATGACGCCGCCCAGAAGATTGTTGAAATCGTGAGCGATCCCGCCGGTCAGTTGGCCCACCGCCTCCATCTTCTGGCTTTGCACGAGCTGTTGGCGCAGGTGCTCGGTCTCCGACAGATCGATGACC
>JAYQGD010000575.1:0-2181 GCA_038140415.1 Rhodospirillaceae bacterium | reverse complement strand
ACTTGCCGGCTTTAATTTCCTGACGAACCTGGGACACGGTCGCGCCCGTACCCTTGCGCAGGTTATTGAACTGGAACCCGTCGCCCAGGCCATACCGCTTCTTAAAGGCAGCCGCCATGCGCTGACCGGTCCGGTCACTGAACAGAGGGTTGATCAGGGTCACGGCGCCTTCCGCTTTCGCGCCGGCAATAAGTTTCTGCTCCTGCGGTGTAAGACTTTGAGCGGAACCAACGCCGGCGGAACCCAGCGACACCAGAGCTGCGGTCAGTCCCGCAGCGAAAATTTTATCCATAGTTCTAGGCATATATTCAGCCTCCCGTTGTTTTAAACAGACATAAAAATCAGCACACCTATCGTTGACGTGATATGTTAGTCTAACTTGTTTGCCGCGTTTGACAATCATATGATGGTAATAATTTATGAAGAATGCCGCTGTCGGCACAGTGCCAACTTTCGCCTCCTTCGTCATGACTCTATCCGACAATTCCGTGACTAATCTCTCCGATACTGACGAATGATCCTGACCAACGAATTTTTAGTCGCCCTGCCGAAAGATGCTGCGATGCAGGTCCTGACGGATGTACCTTTGATTGCGCCGTGCCTCCCCGGCGTTACCGTGACCGAGGCAGAGGCGGATACTAAATACGCCGGCGAAGCCGCCGTTCGGCTGGGGCCTGTAAAATTGACTTTCTCCGGCCGGGCGGAGATCACGGAAATTGATCATGCCGCTCACACCGCCAGCGTCCGGGCCAACGGGGCCGACAAAAAGGGGCGGGGCGGGGCGGAAGCGACGGTGACATTTCAGCTCACGGACAATGACGGCGGCGGCGAGGATGAGCCGGCAACCCGCGTCGTTGTCACAACGGACCTGGCGCTCAACGGTTCTATCGCTCAGTACGGCCGCGCCAGCGGCTTGATTGAGGATGTGGCGCAGGAACTCACCAAGGAATTTGCCGGCAATCTGGCCACCGTCTTGACTGCCGAGGACGGCAGCGCCTTTGACGCGGGAGAAATTTCCGGATTGAAGCTATTGGTGAAGGCCGGAATTGGCCGGCTCAAGTTCGGAGGCGACAAAGCCTAAGAATGAAACCGGCGCCGTTTAAATATCACGCCCCCCAGTCTCTGACCGAGCTCGTCGATCTGATGGCCGGGCTGGAGGACGCCAAGATATTGGCCGGCGGCCAATCCTTGATGCCGATGATGAACATGCGGTTTGTCGCGCCGGATGACGTGGTCGATATCAACGGCGTCACCGAGCTGAAATTTATAGAGCGCGAAAACGGGTCGCTTCGCATCGGCGCGATGACCCGTCAAAAAGACCTCCTGGCTTCACCGGAAATCGCGGACGCCGCGCCGGTGATGAAAGAAGCTCTCGCCTATGTCGGGCATCTTCAAACCCGGAACCGCGGCACCATCGGCGGCAGCCTCTGCCATTTGGACCCATCGGCTGAATTGCCGGCCATCGCCAGCCTCTACGGCGCGACCCTGACCGTCGCCGGAAAAGACGGCGAGCGGGAGGTGCCCATGAAGGAATGGGTGCTTGCCTACATGATGCCCAGCATCGCGCCGGAGGAGGTTCTGGTCTCGCTGTCCCTCCCGGTTTGGCCGGCGGGGCATGGGTACGCCTTTACCGAGTTCGCCCGACGTCATGGGGATTTCGCCATCACGGCTGTCGGCGCTCTCGTTGAGTTGAGCGACGGCGTCATCACCAAAGCAGCCATTACGGTCGCGGGGGCGGATGTAAAACCGACGCGCCTGACCGACGTGGAAGCGAACTTGGCCGGCCAGCCCGCCAACGAGGAAACATTTAAGGCCGCCGGCGCCGACGCCCGCAAGATCGACGCTATGTTGGATACATATGTCAGCGCGGCGTATCGTCAAAGGCTGGCGGACACGCTGGTCCAGCGGGCGCTGGCCACTGCGGCCGAACGCGCAGGCGGGGGAGAATAGATTGATGGCGGACACCCGGGAGATCACGCTCACGGTCAACGGCAAGTCGTACACGGAAACGGTGGAAACCCGGTTCAATCTGGCCGACATCCTTCGTGAGAAATTGAACCTCACCGGCACCCACGTCGGATGTGAACATGGCGCGTGCGGCGCCTGTACGGTCCTGGTGGATGGTGAGGCTGTAAGGTCCTGCCTGATGCTCGGCGTTCAGGCGAACGGCAAAGAGATCAC
>JAYQGD010000574.1:0-2184 GCA_038140415.1 Rhodospirillaceae bacterium | reverse complement strand
TGTAGCCGTGGCGCATGACGCCATCGATCCATTTGGGGTTGGCGGCGCGGGCGCGGACCACTCGGCCGATCTCGTCTTCCAGGGTGCGCACCTTAGGCGAGTCCGGCCGGCTGTGATCATTGTGATAGACGGCGGGCTGTGCGCCGGACAGGTGCCGGACCGCAGCGGTGATCCCGCCTTCGAACTGGTAGTAGTCGTCGCTGTCCAACAGATCGTGTTCCCGGTTGTCCTGGTTGTGGATCACCGCTTCGACCGCCTTCAGCCGGGTCTCGAACAGCCCGTGTTCCGCAGCACCTTCCACCCCGCCGCCATAGGCGTAGCCGCCCCAGGCCACGTAGGCTTTGGCCAGGTCCTCATCCCCATCCCAGCCGTTCTCGTCGATCAGCGCCTGCAAACCTGCGCCATAGGCACCGGGCTTGGAGCCGAACACCCGATGTCCGGCCTTGCGGGCGGCGTCGTCGGCCTCCATCCCGCTTTTGGTCAGCTTGGCCTGATCGGCGCGGAATTGTGCCGCCATCGGGTTGATCGCGGCGTCTTCATCCAGGGCGGCGACGGCGCGGGCGGCGCTATCCAACAGGTCGACCTGCGCCGGAAAGGCGTCCCGGAAAAAACCGGATATGCGGAACATCACATCGACCCGTGGCCGGCCGAGGACATCTGCCGGAATAACCTCGAAGCCGGTGACCCGCTGGGACTGTTGATCCCAGTCCGGTTTCACCCCCATCAGCGCCAGCGCCTGGGCGATGTCGTCACCCCCGGTCCGCATGTTGGCGGTGCCCCAGGCGCTGACGGCAAGGCGGCGTGGGTATTCTCCGTGGTCCTGGAAATAGCGCTCGATCAGCAAGGTGGCCGACTTCCAGCCCAGGGACCAGGCGGCGGGCGTCGGGATGGCCCGGCAGTCGACCGAATAGAAATTGCGGCCGGTGGGCAGCGTGTCCAGCCGGCCTCTGGTCGGTGCACCGCTGGCGCCCGGCGGCACGAACTTGCCCGCGAGCCCGGCGGCGAGACCGTTTAATTCCTGTTCGCCGCAGCGGGTGACCATGGGCCGGAGCTGCGCGACGATATAGCGGAGAACGGCGTTGGTGTGTTCCCAGGCGGGCTCAGCTTGGGTTTCGCCGTTCACCAAAGCCTGGGCCAGCAGTTCCAGCCGTTCCACCGTGTCGCCGTTTGTGCGCCAGGGGGAGTCGTTCGCTAACGCCGCCGGCGTCGGGCCGGTCCAGGACGCGCCCATCTCGCAATCCAGCGGATCAAACTCGTTTAGGCCTAGGTCCGCCGCCAACGCCCGGATGAGCGAGGCGTTGCCGTCCTTCCCATCGCCACGGGGCAGACGGGTCAGCGCGATCAGCAGGTCGGTGAGCAGCCCGCCGTCCGGCGTTTGGCCGAACACGTGCAGCCCGTCCCTGATCTGCATTTCCTTCAGCTCGCAGAGATAATTGTCGATCTTGGCCAGTGAGTCCGTTTCCGTATCGCCCTCAATAATGCCGGCGTCCCGATCCAGGCCGATGCGCTGGACCAGCTCCAGAATCTGTTCGGAGAGAAGCTTGAGCCGGCGCGGGTCCATGCCGGCGGCCAGGTAATATTCATCGACAAGTTGCTCTAGATCGCGCAACGGGCCATAGCTTTCCGCCCGGGTCAAAGGCGGGGTCAGGTGATCAATGATGACCGCCTGGGCGCGGCGCTTGGCCTGGGTGCCTTCGCCTGGATCGTTGACGATAAACGGATAAAGATGGGGCAGGGCGCCGAGGGCCGCCTCCGGAAAGCAGTCCTCGCTGAGCGCCAGCGCCTTGCCGGGCAGCCATTCCAGATTGCCGTGTTTGCCGAAATGGATAACGGCATGGGCGGTGAAGCTTCGGCGTAGCCACGCATAAAAGGCAAGATAGCCGTGGGGCGGGACCAGGTCCGGATCGTGATAGCTTTCCACCGGATCGATGTTGTAGCCCCGCGCCGGCTGGATCGCCACGGCCAGATTGCCGAACCGGTGGGCGGGCAAGACAAAGGCCCCGTCGACGAAGAACGGATCGGCCTCCGGCGACCCCCATCGTTCCCGCACCTCGCCGCGCACTTCGTGCGGCAGGCTGTCGAAGAACTGCCGGTAGTCGTCGAGGGAAATTCGTTCGCCGCCTTCGCGTTCTCCCGGCGCATTGGTCGGCCCTTCCAGCAGGATATCCATCAGCGCCGCGCCGT
>JAYQGD010000573.1:0-2185 GCA_038140415.1 Rhodospirillaceae bacterium | reverse complement strand
CGTGCTCGACAAAAACATTCCGACCCAGTATCGCCATCCGCAAGGACTATGGTATGGGCTGACGACGCGGGCGCGCGTTGTCTATGCGTCCAAGGAGCGGGTGAAAGACGGTGAAATTCAAACCTATGCCGATCTCGCCGGTCCCCGGTTTAAGGGCAAGGTCTGCACCCGATCCGGTAAGCATGACTACACGCTGTCCTTGATCGCGGCCATGATCGCTGAAAAAGGTGAGCGCGCGACCGAGGGCTTCGTCCGTAAACTGAAAGCCAATCTAGCCCGCAAGCCCAAGGGCAATGACCGGGCCCAGGTGAAGGCAATTAAGGAAGGCCTGTGCGACGTTTCCCTGGGCAACACTTATTACATGGGCCAAATGGCGACCAACGAGAAAAATCCTGAGCAAAAGGACTGGGCCAATGCTGTGCGGATCGTTTTCCCGACGGTGAACCGCAACGGGACCCACGTGAATATTTCCGGCGCGGGAATCACTAAACATGGCAAGAACAAAGAGAATGCCCGGAAACTTCTGGAGTTCTTGAGCAACTCTTTTGCGCAGAAAATGTATGCGGAACAAAACTTTGAGTATCCGGTCAAAGTCGGCGTCGCGTGGCACCCGATGGTCAAATCCTGGGGCAGCTTTACACCGATTGAAATCAATTTGGAGACAATCGCCAAGCATAGGGCGACAGCGTCCAAAATTATGGATAGGGTGAATTTCGACGGATAACTCGCCGAAGACATCCAAGCGCTGAGGCCTGCCTTGTGAAAACAAGGCCGGTTCTCTGCGATTCAGACGCACTGGGAGGCGGATGACAACGACACAAACACTAGCGCCCAACGCCGGGTTTAAGGCAGATTCTTCCGGCGGTGGGCGATTTGATGGCTGGACCTTCGGGGCCAGCCTGGTGGCGTTGGCGATTGCCATTCCTTTGCTGACCGTGATCGGCCTTGCCCTCTTCCCGGCGGAAAATATTTGGGGCCATTTGGCCTCCACGGTTCTGCCAAGGCTGATGGGAACGACCCTGCTGCTGATGGCGGGCGTCGCCATCGGCACGACCTTGATCGGTGTGGGTTCGGCCTGGCTGGTCGACATGTATCAGTTTCCGGGACGGCGGATTTTTGAATGGGCGCTCCTGCTGCCGTTGGCGGTACCGTCCTATGTCATCGCCTTTGTCTATACCGACCTTCTGGAATACGCCGGGCCGGTTCAAGGGATGCTGAGGGATCTGTTTAGCTGGACGACACCCCACGATTACTGGTTTCCGGATATCCGGTCTCTGGGCGGCGCGATCGCCATGATGTCGCTGGTGCTTTACCCGTATGTCTATCTGCTGACTCGGGCGGCGTTCCTGGAACAATCCGCCGGTGTCTTGGAGGTGGCCCGGACACTGGGCCGCAGCCCTTGGCAGGCATTCATTCAGGTGGCGGTGCCTCTCGCCCGGCCGTCGATTGTCGTCGGTGTGTCCCTGGCCATGATGGAAACCCTGAACGATTTCGGCACCGTGGATTTCTTCGGTGTACAGACGCTCACCCTTGGCATCTTCGATGTTTGGCTGAACATGAATAATGTCGGTGGCGCGGCGCAGATTGCCCTGTTGATGCTGGCTGTGGTGATCGGGCTGATCTTTGCCGAGCGCTATGCGCGGCGCAAACAACGCTTTCACCATAGCGCCCGGCGCTACAAACGCCCGGACCGCAAGAAGCTCTCTCCGCTTTGGGGGCTAATGGCCATCCTCGCCTGTATCGCGCCGTTGGGCCTGGGGTTCATTTTGCCCCTGTCCATCCTGGGCGCAGATTCTTTCGCACATTTCGACGAGGTGTTGGAAAGCGGCTTTGCCGACAGCGTGTTGAACAGTTTGATGCTGTCCGGGCTGGCCGCGTTCTTCGCAGTTTCCGTGGGCGTATTCCTGGCCTACGGCATTCGCTTACGCGGTCATCGTTTCCTGATCATAGTCACCCGGTTCGCCAGTGTCGGCTATGCGGTGCCGGGGGCGGTGTTGGCCATCGGTGTTCTGATTCCCATGGCCTGGTTCGACAACCAGTTGGACGGATTCTTCCGTGATGCTTTTGACGTTTCAACCGGGCTGTTGCTCAGCGGCACGATTGCCGCGCTGACTTTTGCCTATGTGGTCCGGTTTTTGGCCCTGTCGCTGGGCGCGGTCGAAACCAGCCTGGGCCGGGTCACGGC
>JAYQGD010000572.1:0-2190 GCA_038140415.1 Rhodospirillaceae bacterium | reverse complement strand
AGAAAATCCGTAGCCGGGTCAAACGTCAGATGGAGAAGACCCAGCGCGAGTATTATCTGAATGAGCAGTTGAAAGCGATCCAGAAAGAACTGGGTGAAACCGACGAAGGTAAAGACGAAACCCAAGAGCTTGAGGAAAAGATCGCCAAGACCAAGCTGACCAAGGAAGCGCGGGAAAAGTCCGTCGCTGAATTGAAGAAGCTTCGCAATATGAGCCCGATGTCGGCGGAAGCCACGGTGGTCCGGAACTATCTGGATTGGATGCTGAACATTCCGTGGAAGAAACGCAGCCGGGTGAATAAGGACATCAAGCTGGCCCAGAAAATTCTGGATGCGGATCACTACGGACTGGAAAAGGTCAAGGAGCGGATCCTTGAGTATCTTGCCGTTCAGCAGCGCACCAAGAAGCTGAAAGGCCCGATCCTGTGCCTCGTTGGCCCTCCCGGTGTGGGCAAAACTTCCCTCGGCAAGTCCCTTGCCCGGGCGACGGGCCGTAATTTCGTACGGATGTCGCTTGGCGGCGTCCGGGACGAATCCGAAATTCGCGGCCACCGCCGGACCTATATCGGGTCCATGCCCGGTAAAATCCTGCAGGGCATGAAGAAGGCCAAGACCTCGAATCCGTTCTTCCTGTTGGACGAAATCGACAAGATGGGCTCCGACTGGCGGGGCGATCCGGCCTCCGCGCTTCTCGAAGTGCTGGATCCGGAACAGAATGACACGTTCCAGGATCACTATCTGGAGGTGGACTACGACCTGTCGGATGTCATGTTTGTCACCACGGCGAACACGCTTCGCATTCCGGGTCCGCTCCTGGACCGCATGGAGATCATCCGTATTCCCGGCTACACCGAGGATGAAAAGGTTGAGATCGCGCGCCGCCATCTGATCGACAAACAGATGGAGGCCCATGGGTTGAAGAAGGACGAATGGTCGATTTCCGATCAGGCGCTGCGCGACCTGATCCGCTATTATACGCGGGAAGCCGGCGTCCGTAATCTAGAGCGGGAGCTCGCCAACCTGACGCGGAAGGCGACCAAGGATATCCTCATGGAAGGGTTAAAGCAGGTCAATGTGACCCGCCGCAACCTGGAGAAGTTCACCGGTGTCCGCAAATACCGGTTCGGTGAGGTCGAGGAAGAGGATATCGTCGGCGTCACCAACGGTCTGGCCTGGACCGAAGTCGGCGGTGAAATCCTGACCATCGAAGCGGTCATGCTGCCGGGTAAGGGCAAGATGACGATCACCGGCAAGCTGGGCGACGTCATGCAGGAATCCATCCAGGCGGCCAAGTCGTTCGTGCAATCCCGTTCCGTCGCGTTCGGTGTGAAGCCGACCCTGTTCGACAAGCGTGATATCCACGTCCACGTGCCGGAAGGCGCCACCCCGAAGGACGGTCCGTCCGCCGGTGTCGGCATGGTCACATCCATTGTCTCTGTCTTGACCGGTATTGCCGTCCGCAAGGACATCGCCATGACCGGCGAGGTCACCTTACGCGGCCGGGTTCTGCCGATCGGCGGCTTGAAGGAAAAACTCCTGGCGGCCATGCGGGGCGGGATCAAGAAAGTGCTGGTGCCCAAGGACAATGAAAAGGACTTGGCGGAGATCCCCGACAACCTGAAACGCGCCGTCGAAATTGTGCCCGTTACGAGTGTCGAGGAAGTGCTGGAACACGCTCTGGTCAGCCCGCTCGTGCCGATTGAATGGGATGAAGAAGACGCGGCGGCGGCCGATGTCGCTGCCGGTTCCGTCGACGATGATGACGAGCATTCCGGGCTGGTGAAGCACTAAACCCCGGAATTCTGCGAAAAAACGATTCGCGCAAAAAACGCCAAACGGGACCCGAAATCGGGTCCCGTTTTCGTTCGGGCGGCAAAAAAAGTGCCCCATTATCCCTTGAAAACGCTGTTTTTCGCGGAAATCTGCGGATTTTGACGTGAGTCCAATTGACGCGAAACGGAAACCGCGCCTACACTTTGCGGCATTTCAGACGAAGTGAAGCCTGAATAACAAGTCAAAGTTTAAACCCATTCTAGATAGTAAAGGGGGCCTTTAAGGTGAATAAAAACGATTTAGTAGCCGAAGTAGCAAACTCCGCCGGACTTTCCAAAGCTGACGCAGCCAAGGCAGTCGACGGCGTATTCGACACAATCTCCGGTTCTTTGCAAGGTGGTGGCGAAGTCCGCATTGT
>JAYQGD010000571.1:0-2190 GCA_038140415.1 Rhodospirillaceae bacterium | reverse complement strand
GCGCCGTTGTTCGGCGTGGGTGGGCATGCGCTCAGGCGGTTCCCGAAAGTTTGGCCAGCCGCGCTTCACGCAGCGCCTGGAAATCCTCGTCCGCGTGATAGGAGGACCGGGTCAGCGGCGTAGCGGAGACTTTGAGGAAGCCCTTGGCCGAGGCGATGCGTTCGTATTCAGCGAATTCATCCGGGGTGACAAACCGGTCAATGCCGGCATGGCGCGGCGTCGGCTGCAGATACTGGCCGATGGTCAGGAAATCCACGTCGGCCGAGCGGAGATCATCCATAACCTGCAGAACCTCCGACTTATCTTCGCCGAGGCCGACCATAATGCCGGACTTGGTGAAAACTTCAGGGTCGTGTTCCTTCGCTTCCTGCAGCAATCGCAGACTGTGGAAATAACGCGCGCCTGGCCGGATCGTCGTATAGAGCCGGGGCACCGTTTCCAGATTGTGATTAAAGACATCCGGCTTGGCGGCGATCACCACGGCCAACGCGCCGTCCTTGTCCCGGAAGTCCGGGGTCAGGACCTCTACCGTGGTGCCCGGCGACATCTCGTGGACTTTGGAGATGCAGTCTGCAAAGTGCTGCGCGCCGCCGTCCGCCAGATCATCTCGGTCCACGGACGTGATCACCATATGCCGCAGGCCGGTTTTTACCGCCATGATCCCGACGTTTTCAGCTTCCAGCGGGTTGACCGGCAGTGGTTTGCCAGTCGATACATTGCAGAAGGCGCAGGCCCGGGTGCAAATCTCCCCCAGGATCATCACCGTCGCATGCTTCTGCGCCCAGCATTCCCCGATGTTCGGGCAGGACGCTTCCTCGCACACCGTGGCCAGGTCTAGCTCCCGCATCAGGCGTTTGGTTTCGCCGTACACCGGCGAGGTCGGCGCCTTCACCCGGATCCAGTCGGGCTTACGCGGCGACGGATTGACCGGCTTGTTGCGCAGGTTCGGATGGCGGAGGTTTTCGACGTTGGACATGGCTGATTTCTAACAGGGGAAAATCGGCTAGGTCAAAGCGAAATCATAGCGCATGAAATTTGTATCGGTCGCCACCTTATCATAGAGCGCGCGCGCCGTCGCGTTATCCCGTTTGGTGGTCCAGTAAAGACGCATGCAGTCCATCTCTTTGGCCTTGTCGGCAACCGCCTCAATCAACGCGCGACCTAGGCCCAGATTGCGGGCCGCCGGATCAACGAATAAATCCTGCAGATAGCACACTTGTTTCATCGTCCAGGTATTGTCGTGCAGCAGATAGTGGGTGAAGCCGAGGACCTTACCGTCCGCGTCCGCCACCAAACACGTCATGGACTCAGCTGGATCAAGCAGGCGCTCCCAGGTGCGCTCGGTGATTTTGTCGGCCAGACTGGTTTCGTAGAACGTCAGGTATCCCTGCCACAAAGGCAACCAGGCCGCCTTGTCTTCGGCGGCGGCGGGACGGATCAACACGTCCGGCATCAGAGGTGGATCATGCGCCCGTAGGCATCCAGCACCGACTCATGCATCATTTCCGACAGTGTCGGGTGCGGGAAGACGGTTTCCATCAACTCGGTCTCCGTCGTCTCGAGCGTCTTGGCGATGGTGTAGCCCTGGATCAGCTCGGTCACTTCGGCGCCGACCATGTGTGCACCGAGCAATTCGCCGGTTTTCGCGTCGAACACGGTTTTGACCATGCCTTCGGGCTCGCCCAAGGCAATCGCCTTGCCGTTGCCGATGAAGGAGAACCGGCCGACTTTGACGTCATGCCCCTGTTCTTTCGCCTTGGCCTCGGTCAAGCCGACGCTGGCGATTTGCGGATGGCAATAGGTGCAGCCGGGAATACCGCTGGTGTCCAGCGGATGGACGTGCGCCTGCCCGGCGATCTTTTCGACGCAGATGATGCCTTCGTGGCTGGCCTTGTGCGCGAGCCAGGGCGGGCCGGCCACGTCGCCAATGGCGTAGACGCCGGGCTCTCCGGTTTGGCACCACTCATCAATGACGATGTGGGACCGGTCGACTTTCACCTTGGTGCCTTCGAGGCCTAAGTCTTCCACATTGCCGACGATGCCGACCGCCATGATCACCCGGTCGACCTTGAGTTCGGATTTTTTGCCGCCGGCCTCAATCGTCGCGGTGACGTTGTTCGAGCCTTTCTTGAGCGCCGTCACGGTGGCCGAGGTCATGATCTTCATGCCCTGCTTCTCGAAGGACTTTTG
>JAYQGD010000570.1:0-2194 GCA_038140415.1 Rhodospirillaceae bacterium | reverse complement strand
GCCAAACTTTCGGGAACCGCCTGAGCGCATGCCCACCCACGCCGAACAACGGCGCCTGCCTTACACGCCCAAACAGATGTTCGACCTGGTGGCCGACGTCGAGAAATATCCCGAGTTCCTGCCCTGGTGCGTCGGCCTTCGGGTGAACAGCCGGAACGGGGACGTGATCCTCGCCGACATGGTCATCGGCTATAAGATGTTCCGGGAAAAATTCACCTCCGAGGTCAGGCTGCAGGACCCGGATCAGATCGATGTCGCCTATCGGGATGGTCCCTTTAAGTATCTGAAAAATAATTGGAAATTTCTGCCCGATGAGGGCGGCGGCTGCATTGTCGATTTCTATGTGGACTTCGAATTCCGCTCGGTGATTTTGCAGAAAATGATCGGGGTCGTGTTCCACGAGGCGGTGAAGATCATGGTCCATGCGTTCGAGAAGCGTGCAGCCGAGGTTTATTCAAATTCCTAGTCATGCGCGGACCGGCGCGGAGCCATCCGCGACGTGATCCGCGTACCCACTTTAATTTGAAGATGGGTCCACGGGTCACGGCTTCACCGGCCCGTGGATGACTAAGTTATATTAGGTCCGCGCAAGACTATTTGTTAACCAACCCCAGCATCATCTCCAGCGCGGCTTTAACCGTCTGCATTCGAACAGCACCCCGGTTGCCGTCAAAGAGACAGCGTTGATAGACGGTCTCGCGCCCCTCTCGCGCGGCGGCGATATCCACCGTGCCGACCGGCTTTTCATCCGAGCCGCCGCCGGGGCCGGCAATGCCCGTAACCGCCACGGATAATTGAGCGTTGGAATGGGCGAGGGCGCCTTCAGCCATCTGCCGGGCGACGGTCTCAGAGACCGCACCGCTGGCAACGATATCGTCCAAATTGACACCCAACATTTCCGACTTGGAATCATAGGAATAGGTATTGAAGCCACGGTCAAAGATGTCCGAGGAACCGGAAACCGCCGTGATACTCGCCGCGATCAGCCCGCCGGTGCAGGACTCCGCCGTTGTGACCATAAGGCCCTGCGCCTTGCAGGCCTCAATCAAGAACTTTGACAGCGCGAGAATGTCGTCAGGGAACATGGTCATCATTCTATCCAGTAGCGCACGCTCACCAAAACAATCGCGGCGTAGACGGCCGCCAGCACATCATCCAGCATGATGCCGAGCCCGCCTTTGATCCTTCGATCCGCCCAGGACACCGGCCAGGGTTTAAAAATATCAAAGATGCGAAACAGCACAAAGCCGATGGCGTAAAGCAGTAAATCCGGCGGTACCACCAGAAGCGTCATCCATTGGCCGACCACTTCGTCGACCACAATCTCGGATGGATCATCGTCAGGCAGATCCCTGGCATGGATGCTAGATGTCCAAGTCCCCAGTAAAAACAGGAACAACGTGGCCGCCATCAAACCCGGCGCGCGCCACAGCTCATAGATCACCCAGGCGAAGGGAAGCGCAGCGACAGAGCCCCAGGTGCCGGGCGCAAACGGGATCAATCCGCTGCCGAACCAGGTCGAAATCACGCTTGCGAATCGCTTTTTCAAATGTATGCCCTTTGTCGATTAAGCCCAATTGGCAGAACCATTCACTTTGCGGGCGAAATTATCTGACAGGGAAGGACCTGGCAAAGGCAATTGGATAAGCCCCTCTGTTCTTTTAGGAAAATCGAACTTATCCACTGATTATTCCCAAAAAATAAGAGAATCCGGACCTTGCCCCTCTTGCATGAAATCCCGTCTGCGGATACCTTTCGAGCTGCTTGTGAGGGAGAATCGGCGCAAGCAAATTTGGGAACTAAATCTGCCTATACCCGTCCAAACCAAAGATAAATCTGGGCGTCGAAGAGGGGGTCATGGGGCAAAACAACCAAAGCAGTTTCAGGCATGCCTGGGCGCGCACCGTATCCCGGTATTTTCCGGATCGGGAGCTTATGCTGCGCACCGACGGCAAGGTTTGGTTTGTCAAAATTTCCCACAAACTTCAGCTCTCGGTTCTGTTCAGTGTGTTGATCATGTCCGGCTGGGCGATCTTTGCGTCGCTCACCTTCTTCATCAACGACAAGATCATCGAGGCGAAGGACAATCAGATCCTGAATTCCCGGCTGATCTATCGCAGCCTGCTGTCCGAGGTTTCCGACTATCAGAACAAGTTTGCGTCGCTGACTAATGAGCTGGAACGCAACCATACGC
>JAYQGD010000569.1:0-2194 GCA_038140415.1 Rhodospirillaceae bacterium | reverse complement strand
GTGCGAAACCATGCTGGACGGCATCCGCATTCCCAACGCGCTTTGTTGGGCGCCGGACAACAAGACCCTCTATTTCGCCGACACGCGAGCGGCGACGATCTGGGCATTCGATTTCGACCTGGATGACGGCGTGATCTCTAACCAGCGGGTGTTCGTCGACCTCTCCGACCAGCCGGGCCGGCCCGACGGGGCGACCGTGGATGCGGACGGCTGTCTGTGGAGCGCGGAGTATGGCGGCCATCGTCTGGTCCGATATACCCCGGCGGGCGATGTGGACCGGGTGGTCGATCTGCCGGTCGCCAACGCCACCTGCTGCGCCTTCGGCGGGCCGGATTTCAAGACCCTCTACATTACCACCGCGTCTCAGCGCTTAGGCCCGGCGGAACTGGCGGAACAGCCCCTGGCCGGTGCACTTTTGGCCTGCGAGCCGGGCGTCCAAGGCTTGCCGGAACCGGTCTTCGGTGTCACTCTCACCTCCTGATTTTAGGGAGGGAAATTCATGGCCAAAGGACCTTTTCGCGCGGATCACGTGGGTAGCTTTCTGCGCCCGAAACCGCTGTTGGAGCTTCGGGATAAATGGAAAGCGGGCGACGTCCCCTATGACGAGCTGAAGGTGCTGGAGGACGAGTGCATCAATGAAGTGGTCAAGATGCAGGAAGACACCGGCATCCAGGCCATCACCGACGGCGACTTCCGCCGCACCTCCTGGTCCGGGGATTTTCTGACCGCCATCAAGGGCGTGGAAATGAAGGCCGGGCTGGTTTCCACCACCGTGCCGACCATGCAGGAAAACACGCCCGTCGGCGGCGTCGTGCAGAACTGGGCCCCGCCGACCCCGGTCACTACGTCGCGGCTGGAATGGCCCGCCGGCGGCATTCAGCACGCTTCGTTCGAGTACCTGAAAAGCGTCACCAAGGGCACGGCCAAGGTCACCATTCCGTCGCCCAGCATGCTGCACTTCCGGGGCGGGCGCGGCGGCGTCGACGAGAAAGCCTATCCGGACATGGAGGAATTCTATGCCGAGGTCTCCGGCATCTGGCGGGCCGAGATCATGGACCTGGCCGCCGCCGGCTGCCGCTATGTACAGTTGGACGACACCAACCTGGCCTATCTTTGCGATATGAAGTTCCGGGAACGGGTCAAGGAATTGGGCGAAGACCCGGACGAGCTGCCGAGCCTGTATGCCAAGCTGATCAACGACGCCATCGCCGATCGGCCCGACGACATGGCCATCACCGTGCATCTCTGCCGGGGCAACAGCTTGAGCCGGGGCCACGCGGACGGCGGCTATGAACCGGTGGCCGACAAAATGTTCAACGAGCTAAAAGTGGACGGCATCTTTCTGGAATATGATTCAGAGCGCGCCGGCGACTTCCAGCCCCTGCGCTTCGTGCCCAAGGACAAACGCATTGTTCTGGGCTTGGTGACCTCCAAGTTCGGGGAGCTGGAATCCAAGGATGACCTGAAACGCCGGATCGACGAGGCGGCGCAGTTCATGCCCAAGGAACAAATGTGCCTCAGCCCCCAATGCGGCTTCGCCAGCCACACCGGCGGCAATATCCTCGCCGTCGAGGCGCAATCGCAGAAACTGCGGCTGATCGTCGAACTGGCCGAAGAGGTCTGGGGCAAGGATTAGGGGGCTACAGCCCCTCTCTGACCATTGCCGCGCCAGCGACCATGGCGTCGATCTTGCGCCGCGCGTAATCCCGGGCCAGGTACTTCATCCCGCAATCGGGCGCGATGACCAAGCGTTCCGGCGGCAAATGCTCCAGCGCACCACGGATGTGGGCGGCCACGTCGTCGGCCGTCTCGGTCACACCGGCATCCATATTGAGCACGCCGAAAATCACCGTCTTTGACGGCAAGGACTTCAGCGCCTCCGGATCAAGACCCGGTTCCGCCGCCTCGATAGAGATTTGATCGGCGAGGCTGTCGTTAAGCTCGCCCAGGAAAGAATAGCCGCTGGGCTTTTCCTTCACCACATAGGCATAGCCGAAACACAGGTGGAGGGCCTTGGTCCCCTCGATCCCGTCCAGCGCCCGGTTGATCGCCCAAACGCCGTTTTCCTTGGCCTCTTCCGCGTTGGATTGCAGATAAGGCTCGTCGAGCTGGATCACATCCACGCCGGCGGCCTTCAGGTCCTTAAGCTCCTGGTTCACCGCATCGGCGTAGGCGCCGAGCAGCGCTTTCTCGT
>JAYQGD010000568.1:0-2204 GCA_038140415.1 Rhodospirillaceae bacterium | reverse complement strand
CCCGGCGGATCAGTTCCGGCAGGTGATTTTCCACATTGCCCGCGCCCATGCGGGAAATAAGCGTCAGCCGGCCCGGCTCGTTCTCCGGGTTCAGGACATCGATCAGCTTGATCAGACTGTCGGCTTCGGTCGTCGGGCCGACCTTGGAAGCCACCGGATTGGCGATGCCTCGCAGGAACTCCAGATGCGCGTTTTCCAACTGCCGGGTCCGGTCACCCGCCCACAGCATATGCGCGGACGTGTCGTACCAGTCACCGGTGAGCGAGTCGACGCGGGTCATGGACTGCTCATAGGGCAGCAGCAGCGCCTCGTGCGACGTGAAGAAATCCGTCTCGGAGATTTGCGGCGCCGTATCGGAGGTCAGCCCGCAGGCCGCCATGAATTCCAGCGCCTCGTCCAACCGGTCGGCCAAATCCTTGTAGCGTGCGCCCAAGGGGCTGTCGGCGACAAAGCCCATGTTCCACTGGTGCACCCTGTGCAGATCGGCGAAACCACCCTGGGCGAAAGCGCGCAACAGGTTCAAGGTCGCCGCCGCCTGATTATAGGCGCGCAGCATCCGGTCCGGGTCGGGCCGGCGGCTGTCCTCATCGAATTCGATGGCGTTGATGATATCGCCGCGATAGCTGGGCAGTTCCACGCCGTCGATGGTTTCCGTCGGCGCGGAGCGGGGTTTGGCGAACTGGCCGGCCAAGCGGCCCACTTTGACGATCGGGCAGGCCGCACCGAAGGTCAGGACAATCGCCATCTGCAGCAGTACGCGGAACGTGTCCCGGATGTTGTCGGGATGGAACTCGGCAAAGCTTTCGGCGCAATCGCCGCCCTGCAGCAGGAAGGCTTCGCCGCGGGCGACCTTGGCCAGTCCGGCCTTGAGGCGTCGCGCCTCGCCGGCGAAAACGAGGGGCGGATAGCCGCTCAGCTCCTTCTCAACCGCTTTGAGTTTGTCTTGGTCCGGATAGTCCGGCACCTGCAAAATAGGTTTCGCCCGCCAGCTGTCGGGCGTCCATTTTTCCGCCATGGTTCTGTCTCTTTTGTAAGTCCCAGGTATTCTTTGGCGGTTCTATACGCTGATTAGCTCACGTTTTCCAGGAAAAATGGGCTGAAACAATGTTACCGCTCATTTATAGCGTCATCCCCTCCCCCCTTGCGGGGGAGGGTGCGGAGTCCGGGGCACCCGGACAACGCGGGTGGGGGTGGAAAAATTAATAAACCGCAAAGTGCACGAAGTTCACGGAGAAAGCTTTCTATCTGAAAGGCTTCGTGTCCTTTGTGTTTAAAGAATCCCCCCATCCGGCCCTAACGGGCCACCTTCCCCCGCAAGGGGGGAAGAGAGCGCATGTTTGTGGAGACTAATCCGCCGCAGGCCGTTTTGTCCGCATGGTGACAAACTCTTCCGCTGCCGACGGGTGAATACCCGTTGTGCCGTCGAAATGGGCCTTGGTGGCGCCGGCCTTCATGGCGATGCCGATGCCCTGGATGATTTCCGGCGCATCCTGGCCCAGCATATGCGCGCCGACGACCTTATCGGACTTGGGATCGACGATCATTTTCATGTAGGTGCGTTCATCCCGGCCCGAGAGCGTATGCACCAGCGGCTTAAACCGTGAATCATAAACGTCCACGTCCCCGTATTTCTCCCGGGCCTGCGCCTCGGTGAGGCCCACGGTGCCGATCGGCGGCGTGGAGAAGACAGCCGTCGGCACATCCCCGTAGTCCACCCGGATCGGATTGTTATTGAACAGTCCCTCCGACACCGCCGCCCCTTCCTGGATGGCGACCGGCGTCAGTTGAATGCGGTCGGTCACATCGCCGACGGCATAAATATTCGGCACCGACGTCCGGTTCCATTCATCAACCATAATGGAGCCGTTGTCCTTGAGCTTCACCCCGGCCTCTTCCAGGCCCAGGCCCGCCGTGTTGGCTTTGCGGCCGGTGGCGTACATGACCAGATCGGTCTCGATGGTTTCCGTGTCGTTGACCGTCAGGCGGTAGTGGCCGTCCACCTTCTCGATATTGTTGACCACGGTTTCGTTGCGGAGGTTGATGTGGTGCTTGGTCATTTCCTCCTGGAGATTGACCCGGATATCCTCGTCGAAGCCGCGCAACACCAGATCAGCGCGTAAGATTTCAGTCACTTCGACACCCAGACCGGCGAAAATGCCGGCGAACTCCACGGCGATATAACCGGCGCCGACGATCACCATGCG
>JAYQGD010000567.1:0-2228 GCA_038140415.1 Rhodospirillaceae bacterium | reverse complement strand
CGTCAAACACGCTCACCATAAATTCGATATCGACCAGCCAGGTAAGGATTCATACGAACACCGCCGCGCCGGTGCGACCGAGGTGATGATCGCGTCGGCCAACCGTTGGGCGCTGATGCACGAATATCAGGGCGACGGTGAGCCCGATCTGCATGAGATCATCGCCCGGATGACGCCGGTCGATCTGTTGCTGGTCGAGGGCTTTAAGTGGGCCGACCATCCGAAGATCGAGGTGCATCGCCCGTCGGTCGGTAAGCCGCTGCTGCAGCCCGATGATCCGCTGATCGTCGGCGTCGCCAGCGATCTGCCACTGCCGGGGCTGGCGGTGCCCAACCTTGCCCTGGATGACGTGCCGGCCATTGCCGATTTCGTTCTCGAACAAAGCAGCCTGAAGGCGGCGTGAGGGAGCGGAGATCATGCCGGACCTCAACGATTGCTTTGCCTCCGCCACCGGCCGCCCGACCGTCGCCGACGCGTTGGACCGCTTTACCGGTGGGATCGGCTGCGCGGTCGGGACGGAAGTGGTCTCTGTCCGGGATGCCGCGGGGCGCATTCTGGCCGAGGACTTGATCTCGGAGCGCAACATTCCGCCGGCCGACAATTCCGCCGTGGACGGTTTCCTGGTGGCGCTGGATGATCTTGATGAGAACGCCGAGACCACGCTGCCCGTGGTCGGCCGGATCGCCGCCGGACACCCGTATGACGGCGTGGCCAAGCCCGGCGAGGCGCTGAAAATCTTTACCGGTGCGCAGGTGCCGGCGGGCGACGACGGCCATACGCCGGATACCATCTTCATGCTGGAAGATGTGCGGGAAGCGGGGGACACGGTTGTTCTCCCCGCCGGTCAAAAGCGGGGCGCCAATCTGCGCAAGGCCGGCGAGGACGTGGCGGTGGGCGATACGGTGTTGAAAGCCGGCGCCCGGTTGCGGGCTCAGGATGTGGGCATGGCGGCATCGTTGGGGTGTGAGACCCTAAGTGTGTTCAAACGCCTCCGCGTGGCGATCTTTTCCACCGGCGATGAAATCCGCGATCCTGGTCAGAATTTGGAGGCCGGCGCGATCTATGACATCAACCGCTACACCCTGATGCCGCTGCTGGAGGGCCTGGGCTGCGCGGTGACCGATCTGGGCATTTTTTCCGACAAGCTCGTGAACATCGAGACAGCGCTGGCGGAGGCTGCCGCCGATCATGATCTGCTGATTACGTCGGGGGGGGTGTCCAAAGGGGAAGAAGACCATGTCCGCCGCGCCGTCGAAAACCTGGGCGATCTGCACACCTGGAACCTGCTGATCAAGCCGGGCCGGCCCATCGCGCTGGGTCAAATTACCGCCGGCGACCGCCAGGCGCCGTTCATCGGACTGCCGGGAAATCCGGTGGCGGTGATGGTGACCTTCCTGTGTATCGCCCGGCCGATCCTGCTGCTGCTGTCTGGGGCGTCGGACCTGACCGCGCACCGATATAAGGTGCCGGCCGGCTTTACATTGTCCAAGAAGCCCGGCCGGCGGGAATGGCTGCGCGCACACCTGGAACAGGATGGCGACAAGGGACCGAAGGCGGTAAAGTATCCCAATGACGGATCGGGCATCCTGACCTCCATGGTCACCGCCGACGGTCTGGTGGAGCTGCCGGAAGAGGCGGAGCAGGTGGCGGAAGGGGACTTGGTCGACTTCCTGCCGTTCAGTGAGGTGTTTAAATGAAGTTGATGTATTTCGCCTGGGTGCGGGAAAAGATCGGATTTGCCGAGGAAACCGTGCCCAAGCCGGACGAGGTCACTGATGTGGAGAGCCTCGTCGACTGGCTCAAGGACCGGGGCGACAATTATTTCGCAGCCTTCAACCTGCCCGGCGTGGTCCGCGTCGCGGTGAACCACGAACACGCGCATCTGGATCATCCGTTGGTCGACACGGACGAAGTGGCGATCTTTCCGCCGATCACCGGCGGCTAGCAAGGTGATCACGTGATCAGGGTCCAACAGGAAGACTTCGACGCAGGCGTGGAAATCGCCCGGATCACCCACGGCAATCACGCCGTCGGCGGTGTCTGCAGTTTCATCGGTCTGGTCCGGGATATGGCCGGCGGCGAGAAGATCGACAGTATGGAGCTTGAGCACTATCCCGGCATGACCGAGAAAGAGCTCACTCGAATTGAGGCGGAGGCGAAAGACCGCTGGCCGCTGGAAGACACGCTGATCATCCACCGTTACGGCCCGCTCGCGCCCGGCGATCAGA
>JAYQGD010000566.1:0-2229 GCA_038140415.1 Rhodospirillaceae bacterium | reverse complement strand
TCAATCACGATTTAGCACCGTGTAGCGCCTGACGTACTAAATATAGAACAAAACTAAAACGCTTTTAGATGTTCTAGGTTGGTTCTCTTTTTGGGTCAAGAGGGAATCTCGCCATTTTCTGCACTTTTTTCAGAAAATGACCAAAATATTCGATTTAAGCGGAATCGAGACGGATGATAGGGACCCTGGCGCCTTTTTTCGCCGCCGGGGCGTGGGGCGACCGGATCACCAGGCAATCAGCCTTACTGAACGTCGCCAACATGGAACTATCTTGCTTGGAAAACGGCGTGGCGACAAGCTCGCCTTCGTCGTTTACCTCGAGATTGGAGCGCAAATAGTCCTGGCGGCGGTCGTTCTCGTCCAGGTCCCGGCCTAACAGCGCAGAACTTTGCGGCGTCGCATTTGCCTCGAACCCCAGCATCAGATCAATGGCGGGCTTGAGGAACAGGGCAGAGGTCACCCCGGCGGACACCGGATTGCCGGGCAGTCCCAGCATAGGGATGCCCATGATTTTGCCAAAGATAAGCGGCTTGCCCGGCCGCATGGCCACCTTGCCGAAATTGATATCCAGTCCTTCCTTGCCCAAGACGCTCTCGATCAGATCGTAGTCGCCGACGGACGCACCGCCGATGGTGATCAGCATATCCGCGCCGGCGATGCCTTTGAGTTTTTGTTGCAGAGATTCCGATGTGTCTTTTGCGATGCCGAGATTGATCGGAATGCCGCCGGCCGCTTGGACGAAAGCGCTCAGGCCGACGCTGTTGGAACTGATAATCTGATTGGGACCAATGGGTTCCCCCGGCATGACCAGCTCATCACCGGTGGACAGGATCGCCACGCGAGGCCGGCGCATGACGCTGATCCACGGCACGTTCATGGCACAGATTAGCGCGATGTCTCGGGAGTTGAGACGTTTGGGCGCTTTTAAAAGTACATCACCCTCGGCAAAATCCAAACCGGCAGGGCGCACATATCGGCCGGTGGCCACGCCTTCCAGCACGGTGATTTGGTCGCCGTCGGTGTCCGTGTCTTCTTGAATAACAATCGCGTCGGCGCCATCGGGCAGCGGAGCGCCGGTAAAGATCCGTACCGTCTCGCCGAGGCCGATCTTGCCGTCATAACCGTTGCCGGCGGCCGACTCGCCGATTTGCGTCAGCGTCACCGGGACCGACGCCACATCCTCGGCGCGGACCGCATAGCCATCCATAGCGGACATGGCGTCCGGCGGCTGCGTCACCCGGGATGCGACATCCGCCGCCAACACCCGGTCCAATCCGTCGGCGACGCTGATCTCTTCCGCTTCCAGCGGCGAAATCCCCGACATGACCTGTTCGAAGGCTTCATCGACGGAGATCATGCCGGCATACATATCGTCAGCCACGGCTAGTCCCCCTTGAACTCGCCGGACTTGCCGCCGGCTTTATGGACCAGCCGAATGTCGGAGAGCCGCATTTCCCGGTCGACCGCCTTGCACATGTCATAGACCGTGAGGGCGGCGACGGATACGGCGGTCAACGCCTCCATCTCGACGCCTGTCTTGCCGTCCAGCTTGCAGGTGGCCGCGATATCGACGGCGTTCCGGTCCGGATCGCAGACCAAATCGACCTTGATGGAAGATAAATTGAGCGGATGACAAAGCGGAATGAGCTCCGGCGTCTTTTTCGCGCCCATGATGCCGGCCAGTTGCGCGACGGAAAGGACATCGCCCTTCTTCACGCCGTCAGCCGTGATCAGCGCCAAGGTTTCCGCCTGCATATAAACAGAACCCTGCGCCGTCGCCGTCCGCGCGGTGATGTTCTTATCGGAGACATCAACCATGGCAGCGTTGCCGTCGGCATCCAGATGAGTGAGCTTGCTCATGGCTAGGCGTCTGACATTTGTTCGGCTTTGGAACTGCCCAGGAGATTTTGCACGGCAAGGGTCACATTCTCCTGGCGCATCAGGGACTCACCGACGAGAAAACAATTGATCCCGGATTGAGACATGCGCTGCAGATCGTCATTGGTGTAGAGACCGCTCTCACTGACCAGCAGGCTCTGATCATTGGCCAGCGGCGCCAGAGTTTCCGTGGTCGCCAGATCAACCTCGAGAGTTTTGAGGTTGCGGTTGTTGATGCCCAAAAGCGCCGGTGAGAGGGCGTTTGCGCGCTCCATCTCCGCTTCGTTGTGGACCTCAACCAGAACATCCATTCCCCAGTCATCAGCGGCGGATTTCAACTCTGCCGCCAGC
>JAYQGD010000565.1:0-2236 GCA_038140415.1 Rhodospirillaceae bacterium | reverse complement strand
GCTAAGCATAAAGTCGCCGGGCTGAAAACCAAGATCGCGGCGGCCAAAGCGGAGGCAAAGCGCAGCTTCGACGCGGCCACGAAAAAAATCAACGAGGCCGAGGCCAAGGTCGACAAGCTGAACAGGACTATCTCCTACAATAAGAAAAAGGCCCATGACCTGGACCGGAAGGCCAAGAGTGACGCGAAGCACTTGAAGCTGGCGAAAGCGGCGAAGGACGGCACCGAAGAGGCGGCCATTAAAACCGCCATCGCCGCCGAGGAAGCCTCCCTGAAAACCGCCAGATGGGCGTTGGAGACGGCGAAGAAGACCGTGAAGGCCGTGCCCGTGGACTCTGCACCGAAAGTCGTGGCGCTCGCTACCGAGCTGGGCACGGCGTAAGCTGGCCTCACGGCCGCCCAAGGCATTCTGGAAGCCGCCCGTCAGTCGGACATCGGTCTTGAAAAAGCGATGGAAGCCGTCAGCAAGGGACTTTCCGTTCTGAAGATCAATAAGCTGGGCGCGGCCGGCAGCCTACTTGGTATCGTTTCGGGCGGCCGGGAAGGCACGAAGCCTGTCCTGATTATCGATGTCACGATCGAGGGCAAGCACCACGTTTACCGGGAAGGCATCGGCAGCTTGAAGTCCGAGTTCAAAAAGCTCGCCGAGCAAATTTCCAAGGAAGTCGCCAAGGAAATCGTGGCCGTGTTCAAGAAGAAATAGACCGGATTGTCTCTTAATTCGTCAGGATAAACGGAGTGCCGGCCTTTTCCGTGCATTGACGGATTTCCTCCGTCAGGGCCGCTGACAGCGGGATGCCGTTCTTGGACCGCTCCTGGAACTGCGCCCATTCGGGATCGCCGGAGATTAAGACCGGTTGATCCGGATCGGCCGGCGGTGTCGCGCGCAGTGTATCAATGTAATCATCCAGCTCGTCGACGAACCCGTCATCGCCGCGCAGAGCCGCCGGATCGGCCGCCATCACAAAGTGCCCCACATCGCCGATGTTGAAGGTCATGCCCTTGTCCCGTTCCATGCACAGAATGGAGGCGCCGGACATGATGGAACACAGAATCTCCACCATGGCGCCGAGGCCATAGCCCTTGTGGCTGCCCAACTCCCGGCTGCCGCCGAGCGGGGTCAGCTTGCGGGCGAACCGGGCCACGGTCGCATCGGTCGTCGGCTGACCGTCATCATCCAGGGCCCAGCCCAGCGGGATCGGCTTTTGCAGCCGGTGAGAAATGGCGAGCTTGCCCACCGCCACCGTGCTCGTCGCCATGTCCAGCACGAACGGCGGGTTGCGCTTGGTCGGCGCGGCGAAGGCGATCGGGTTGGTGCCGATCATGCTTTGCTTGCCGAAGGTGGGCACCACGGCCGCCCCCGGCGTCGCCGTCATGGCGATGCCGATCAGCCCGTGTTCCAGCGCCATCTTGGCGTAATAGCCGGCCGCCCCGAAATGGTTGGATTTGCGCACGGTCACCATGCCGATGCCGGTCGCCTTGGCCTTTTCAATCGCCAAAGTCATGGCCTTGTGGGCGGCGGGATGGCCCAGGCCCGACCCTGCATCCAAGAGCGCCATCGATGGGATATCGTTCACCACGGTGATCGGCGCATCGAAGAACAGATCCCCGTCATCCCGCCACTGATCGTAGCTCGACAGCATGCCGACCCCATGGGAATCGATGCCGCACAGGTCCGTATCCATGATGATGTCGGCGGTGACCTTGATATAGTCTTCCGGCATGCCCCAGGCGGCCAATATGTCTTCCAACTGGCGGCGCAAAAGCTCCGCAGAGACCGTGATATCGCCCTGATCAGCCATTGAGCATCCCTTTCACGTCCGCTTCGACCGTGGTGCCGTCGAAGAAGTTGGGGTTCTGGTCGGTGAAGAAGCTGACCGGGTTGGTGAACATGAAGTCCCGGAAATTGTCCTCGTCCATCAAGCCGTTCTCCACCATCTCGTAGGCGTGGGGCACGCAGCCTGTCATATCGGTCACGTCCCAGTGGCCGATGTCGGAACCGAACATCGCCTTCAACTGTACATCCAGATGATTGAGCCGGCGGTCGAAGGCCACGGCGTTCATCCGGTCGTCCGCTTCGCAGCCAAAATAGAACGGCTTCACAAACAGATCCGCGATGTCTTCTTCTTTTGCGATCTCGCAGGCCTTGAACTCGTCGATTTCCAGCTCCCCATCGATCACGCCGCCCATCCGGTAACGCTGGGGCTGTTTACCGACTTTCTCCGGGGTCAGGATAT
>JAYQGD010000564.1:0-2238 GCA_038140415.1 Rhodospirillaceae bacterium | reverse complement strand
CCAGCCGGCTGATGTTCCTCGCCTTGGGCGTGATCATCGGGTTGGGACTTGGCGTGATTCCGGGCTTGGGCGGCATCGTCGGCATGGCTTTGCTGTTGCCGTTCACCTTCAATATCGACCCCTACTCCGCGTTCGCTTTGCTGCTCGGCATGGGCTCGGTGACCACCACATCGGATACCATCCCGGCTGTTCTGTTCGGGGTACCGGGCACCACCGGCTCGGCGGCCACCATTCTGGATGGCCATCCGCTGGCCAAACAGGGCCAGGCCGGGCGGGCGTTCGGTGCGGCCTATACGGCCTCGCTCATCGGCGGGGTGTTCGGCGCCGCGCTGCTGGCCGTCAGCATTCCGATCCTGCGGCCGGTCCTCCTACAAGTCGGCTCCCCTGAACTTCTCGCGTTTTCCGTTTTCGGCCTGTGCATGGTCGCCGCGCTGAGCGTCGGCAGCCCCATGCGTGGCCTTGCCGTCGCCGGCATCGGCGTGCTGTTCGCCATGGTCGGCGCCGATCCGCAGACCGCCACACAGCGCTGGTCCTTCGGCTCGCTCTATCTTTGGGACGGGCTGTCGCTGATCCCGCTCACCCTGGGCATCTTTGCCCTGCCCGAGCTCGCCGATATGGCGATTGAGCGGCGCAGCATCGCCGGCAATTCCAAGGTCGATTCCCGCTCCGGCCAATGGCAGGGCGTCAAGGACACGTTCAAGCACTGGTGGCTGGTTATCCGGGTGGCCTGGCTGGGCGCGGGCCTGGGCGCGGTGCCCGGCATCGGCGCCGCCGTCATCGACTGGATCGCCTATGGACACGCCGCCCGCACGGAAAAAGGCGCGGAGGAAACCTTTGGCAAGGGCGACATTCGGGGCGTTCTGGCGTCCGAAGGCTCCAACAACGCCAAGGAAGGCGGCGCGCTGGTGCCGACCATCGCTTTCGGCGTGCCGGGCTCGGCCTCCATGGCGATCCTGCTGGGCGCATTCCTGATCCATGGCTTGCAGCCCGGCCCGGACATGCTGTCCAAGAACCTGGATGTCACATATGCGATTATCTGGAGCGTGGCGCTCGCCAATATCCTGGGCGCCGGCATCTGCTTCGCCTTTTCCAACCAGTTCGCCAAGGTCGCCCTGATCCGTCAGCCGGTGATCATGCCGCTGATCCTGGTGGTGATCATGATCGGCGCGTTCCAGGCGACCCGGAATTGGGGCGACCTGATCGCCGTGCTGCTGTTCGGGCTGTTGGGCTGGGTGATGAAGCGACTCGGCTGGCCGCGCCCGCCGCTCATCCTGGGCTTTGTGCTGGGCGGCATCGTCGAACGCTACCTGTTCATTTCCTATAACCGCTATGCCTGGGACTGGCTGTCGCACCCGGTCGTGCTGATCCTGTTCGCTTTGGCGATCCTGGGATTCGTCCGGCCGTTGGTCAGGGAATATAAAGAAGCCGGCGGCCTCGGCGGGCTGGCATCGGGCTATACCATGTGCGCGCGGATCGACTGGAACACGGCCTTCTACGGCATCTTTATTTTCGGCATTTATCTTTTGACGCTCTTGTCCCTGTTCTGGCGGTTCGATGCGCAACTGGTGCCCCTCGTGGTTGGCGTCTTCACCATATCGATCCTGCTGTTGAGCTTCCTCAACCACACGTTCCGGTTACCGGGCGTCGGGGTAAAACACACCGATGCAGGCGGACGGGTTCGGGCGCGGCTGCGCCTCGATCTCAGCGCCGACAACGACTTCACGGAAAAGCAGGTGATCGCCAAACGCGCCACCACCTTCCTGGTCTGGCTCGGCGTGTTCTTAGGCCTGATCGCCGTCATCGGCATGCTGCCGACGATCTTTGTCTTCGTCATAGCCTATATGTGGGTCGAGGGCCGGGAGCCTTGGAAACTGTCGATCCCGGTGTCTGCCGCGCTGACCATTTTCTGTTACATTCTATTCGACCAGGTGCTGTCCCTGCCCTGGCCGGATACGTTGCTGGGCTGGTGGTTCCCGGTACTTAAGACCATCATTCCGTCGATCTAGGGGCACATTGAGAAGAGGTTTTCAATCAGGGGACAGACTTTATACTGGTTAGAAATCTAAGTAATTTTGACGCAACACCAGCAGGGGAATAGTGGCAAACCATGTCGAAAGCTGACGAAGCACGGTTTCTGTACGATCCGTATCAGGAGTGGGTAAAGGGCGAAGACGTGCCCGTGGTCGAAGACTTTGGCATCGACCTGATCAAGGTGGAAACCAAGCCCTGGGCCCGGTT
>JAYQGD010000563.1:0-2240 GCA_038140415.1 Rhodospirillaceae bacterium | reverse complement strand
TATCAAACCTCTGACACGACTAGCGGACCATTTCGCAATTGTATCGGTGTTCAAATCCGGACCTCGCGGCCCGGCAACTATGCCTAAACGGGACTCTTCAAGAGAGCTTTGGTCATTGGTCACATCCTCCTATTGAGCAACATGCCGTCTATGTTTGTGCCGCCTTTCGGCCGGCGATCCCCCGGTGACAAGGCCCCTTTCTGGCGACCCCTACCGGCTGTGATGAGTGAATATTAACGATTTGAGCGGAAAAAGCAAGAAAAATCGCCACGCAACACCCAACATTACGAAAATTTAATGTTAGATATCAGCGTGTTGAGGATCGCTTTAGAACGATCCTCAATCTTGGAATATTGTGTCTTTCGGGCCTAGTTCGACGCAATAAAGGCAATCACGGCGACCACGACGATGATGCCGATGCCCCAAACCATGGGCGACATACCGCCATGTTCGGGCGCATTATCCGCCGGGGCCGCGGCAGGCGCAGCGTCTGCGGCCGGCGCGGCGTCGGCCGGGGCCGCCTCTTCCGCCGGCGCGGCGTCCGCGCCGCCGCCGACAATGTTGGAGAACTTGCCGAAGAAGTCATCCGCCTGCTTTTTGGCGACGCCTTCCACGAGCCGGCTGCCGACGCTGGCGAGCTTGCCGCCGACTTCGGCGTTGGCTTCGTAATTCAGCACAGTGTCGCTGCCGTCCTCAGTCAGTTTGACCACGGCGCCGCCCTTCGCAAAGCCGGCCACGCCGCCCTGGCCTTCGCCGGAAATCTTATAGCCATTCGGCGGATCCAGATCGGAAAGGGTGACCTTGCCCGAGAATTTCGCCTTCACCGGGCCGACCTTGGCGGTGACCTTGGCGGAGAAAGAGGTGTCGGAGTCCTTGTTGAGCTCCTCGCAGCCGTCGATGCATTGCTTCAAAATTTCCGCATCGTTCAGTGCCTCCCAAACCTTTTGGCGGGGGGCGGGAATGCGATATTCGCCGGTTAAATCCATTTTAGGGCTCCTCTCACTCTCAACACGAATTTGACGCTTTATAGTATTCGGGCTCGTGACCTGTCCAACCGAAACTTATACGATGGGGCATAAACAGACCGGGAGACTTAGATATGCCGAATGATGGGGACGCGCCAGGGCAAGGCGCAAATATTTGGGATCAATATATTTCAGAACGGGACCGGGAGATCTTTGACGCCGCCGGTTTCGGCGCGCACGCGGGCTACGGCAAGCGTCCGGTGCTGATGATCATCGATGTAAGCTATGCGTTCTGCGGCGATAAGCGCGAACCGGTGCTGGAGTCCATCAAGCGCTGGAAACTGTCCTGCGGTGAAGCCGCCTGGGACGCCTTGCCGGTGATCCGCAAACTGATCGACACCGCCCACAAGAAGGGCATCCCGGTGATCTACACCACCGGCTACGCGCGGGAAGACCGCTGGGACCGGGGAAGCTGGACCTGGAAGAACCCGCGCGGCGAAGGCACAAACGACGAGCCCCCTGCCCCGCCGCCGACTAACCGGGACGGCAACGACATTATGGACGAGATCGCACCGGGCCCGACCGACATCGTCGTCTGGAAACAAAAACCCAGCGCCTTTCACGAGGCCCCGACGCTGAGCTATCTCAACCTGTTGCAAGCCGACAGCATCATCATGACCGGCACGACCACGTCCGGCTGTGTGCGCGCCTCCACCGTCGATGCGTTCAGCCATAATTACCGGGTAAGCCTGGTGGAAGACGGCTGCTTCGACCGGGCGGATGTGTCTCACGCGGTTTCGCTCCTGGACATGCACGCCAAGTACGCGGACGTGGTGACCAGCAACAGTGCGCTTGAGTTTATGGAATCGTTGCCCGACGGCTTATTCGACCTGCCGAAGGGAGCCTGACGATTTCCAGCCGTCCCCGCGCGCTTATCATCGGCGGATCGGTCGGCGGCCTGTTCGCCGGGCTGCTGCTGCGCCAAACCGGCTGGGACGTCCGGGTGTTTGAGCGCTCCAAAGGCGAGCTGGCGTCCCGCGGCGCCGGGATCGGCATCTCCCTGGAACTGATCGATCTGTTGGACCGGGTCGGCGCGCCGTTGGACAGCAACAGCGGCATTGTCCAGCACTCCAGCCTCTGGCTCGGCAATGATGGCGAGCTGAAATACGAACTGGAGGGCGGCACGTCGGGAAGTTCCTGGGCCCGGGTCTATTCAACGCTCCGAGCAGGCTTTCCGGACGAGGATTACGTGGCCGGCAAGGAACTGGTGGATAT
>JAYQGD010000562.1:0-2241 GCA_038140415.1 Rhodospirillaceae bacterium | reverse complement strand
TTGGCGTCGGGCACCTTCAGCCGCCCCGATCAGGGATTGGAGGTCGGCGCGACCACCGCCGGACCCGCCGCGCCGGGCAACGAAATCCGCGTTGTTTCGTCGGAGACCGGCGATGCCTTGCCGGCGGACACGGAAGGGGAGCTACAGGTGCGGGGCGCGTCGGTCTTTCCCGGCTATCTGGACAACCCGGAGGCTAACGCTGACGCTTTCGCCGGGGAGGGCTGGTTCCGCACCGGCGATCTGGCGGTCATCGACGGGGACGGGCACCTCAAGATTACCGGGCGCACCAAGGACACCATCAACCGGGGCGGGGTGAAATATAACCCGGCCGACATTGAGGAGCTGCTGTTCACCCACCCGGCCATCAAGCTGGCGGCCATCGTCCCCATGCCCGATCCGGTGTTGGGGGAGAAAGCCTGTTGCTTCGTGCAGTTAAAACCCGATCAGTCCCTGACCTTGGAAGACGTCACCGCGTTCCTGGCAGACAAAAACGTCTCCAAGAACAAATGGCCGGAACGGCTTGAGACCGTGGATGAGATGCCGCTGACGCCGACCCGCAAGATCATCAAGGGCCGGCTGGCGGAGCGGCTGGACGGGTAGGGGATGGCGATAGAAAAACGCCTCTTGAAGACATCCGCAGCGTCGCCCGGCGCAACCGGGACTTCGCTTGGCCCCATCGGGCCAAATCCAACCGGCTGGAACCCATCTGCCGGCCGAGGTTCGACGCAAGCTTTGCCCTGAACGCCGGCGACAAGGTGTTCACCGTGGGCTCCTGCTTTGCCAGCAACATTCGCACCCATCTGGAAGCTGCCGGGCTCGCCGTTCATCCGGCCGACATCAAGAACGACATCCCCGCCGCCTACCGGGTGAACAATATCGATTTCCGCTATTCGCCGATGACCATCCGGCAGGGCTTTCAGTGAGCGCTGGAGCCGGACAGCCTGCCGCCCCGCGACGCCTGTCATATTGCGACCGGGGAGGGCCGCGTGTTTGACCCGGCCATCGATCATCAAACCGACGGGCCGGTGGCGGAGGTGCAGGACATCGCCGCCAGGATCACGACGGCCGATCAAGCGGTCGTCGGCTGCCGGGTGGTGATCATGACTTTGGGCCTGGTGGAATCCGTCTTCGACAAACAGGCCGGGCTGTATCTTGAAGCCTGGCCGGGCGACCGGGTGGCGCCGGAAGACCGGGACCGGTATGAAATTCACGTGTTGGGTGTCGAGGAAACCACGAGCGCGTTGGACGACATTCACGCGCTCCTGTCCCGGCACATGACCGATGACTTTAGAATTCTGCTGACCGTCTCACCGGTGCCGCTGGCCAGCACGTTCCGGGATGCGGATGTGATCACGGCGAACAGCTACTCAAAAAGCAGCCTGCGCACGGCGGCCGAAAGCTTCGCGGCCGCCCACGAAAACGTGGACTACCTGCCGGTCTATGAAAGCGTGATGCTGACCAACAGCGCCATCGCCTGGGACGTGGATCTGCGCCACCCGTCGGATTTCATTGTGAAGCTCAACGTGATGCGCATGCTGCAGGCCTACTTCCCCGATGCGCCCGGCTTCGAGGAGGCGGCAATTGAAGCGGAGATTGAAAAACAGCAAGCCGCGTTCGAGGCCGGCTGGCCGCAACAGCTTCGCGCATTCAAACACGAGTTCGGCCAGCAAGAACGGCAGTTCAATGACTATCGGGAAAAATCGGAGGCTTTGCGCCAGGCCATGGAGGCGGAGATCGCCAACCTTCGGCTAAAAGTAGAACAGCTCAAAAAGGGCTAGAAAAACACCGTCAGGTTCTTCGCCAGCAACACGTTCTGATCCAGGATGATCTCCCGCCGGGCGATCTTAAAACTGTCCTCGGCGCGGCGCAGGGTATCGGTGCGTTTGCCGACAAACAGATAGTTCTCCGTCTCCACCCGGTTCTGATAGACGAGGAACCGGCTTTTAACGCTGACCGTTTCGGCGTCCGCCACCGATGGCTGGGCGTCCAACATTTGCACGTTACTGACCATGTGGCAGACCCGGGACAGGGGTTCTTCCGCCCAGTGTTTGGCGGTCATGATCTGCTCGACCCGTTTGGCCATGGTCCACTTGTCATCCTCGAACCAGCTGATGTCCTCGCCTTCCTTGGTGTTCTCGCGGGCCGCTTGGTCGCCGTGTTTGACGTTCCGGCGCATGGGCATGAAATAGACGAGGTCATCGGTCAGGAGGTCGAGCCACTCTTCAAACCGGCGGCTGTCCA
>JAYQGD010000561.1:0-2241 GCA_038140415.1 Rhodospirillaceae bacterium | reverse complement strand
ATGAAATGCCGGTCATAGTCCGGGCTCAGGCGCTGCCGGTTGTCGTCTGTGATCGGCGCGTTGATAAGGACGTGGGGTTTGGCCATCTCCGGACCCGGCTCAGACTTTCTCGATCACCACCACCGCGCCCTGGCCGACGCCGACGCACATGGTGCAGAGCGCCTTGGTCCCGCCGCCCCGCTGCAACTGATACATGGCCGTGGTGATCAGCCGCGCGCCGCTGGCGCCCAAAGGATGGCCCAAGGCAATCGCGCCGCCTTGCGGGTTCACCCGCTCGTCGTCATCGGCGATGTTGAGGCCTCGCAGCACCGCGAGGGATTGCGAGGCAAAGGCTTCGTTAAGCTCGATGATATCCAGATCGTCGGTGGTCAGGCGGAGCCGGGCGAGCAGCTTTTCCGCCGCCGGCACCGGGCCGATGCCCATGACTCGGGGCGGCACGCCGGCGCTGGCCATGCCGAGAACCCGCGCCCGCGGCGTGAGCCCGTGGCGCTTCACACCCTCTTCGGAGGCCAGGATCAGCGCGCAGGCCCCATCATTGACGCCGGAGGAATTGCCGGCGGTCACCGTGCCCCCGTCCCGGAAGGCGGCGCGCAGCTTGGCCAAATCTGCCAAGCTGGTGCCGGCGCGGGGATGTTCGTCCGTGTCCACTACGATGTCGTCGCCTTTGCGCTGGGGGATGCTGACGGACACGATCTCTTCCGCCAGCCGGCCGTCGGCCTGGGCGGCCTCGGTCTTGGCTTGGCTGCGGAGGGCGAATGCGTCCTGGTCTTCCCGGTTGATCTTGTGGTCCTCGGCCACGTTCTCCGCCGTTTCTCCCATGGAATCGGTGCCGTAGAGCTGCTTCATCTTGGCGTTGGGGAAGCGCCAGCCGATGGTCGTGTCATAGATCTCCGCGTTGCGGGAAAAGGCCGCGTCGGCTTTCGGCATCACGAAGGGAGAGCGGGACATGCTTTCCACCCCGCCGGCGATCATCAGATCGGCCTCGCCGGTGCGGATCGCCTGGGCGGCGCTGCCGACCGCATGCATGCCCGAGGCGCAGAGCCGGTTGACTGTGACCCCCGGCGCGCTTTCCGGCAGGCCCGCCAGCAACAGCGCCATGCGGGCCACGTTGCGGTTGTCTTCGCCGGCCTGATTGACGCAGCCGTAGATCACGTCGTCGGTCTGGTCCCAGTCCACGTCCGGATTGCGCTCCTTCAGGCTGACCATGGGGATGGCGGCCAGGTCATCGGCCCGGACTTTCGACAAAGCCCCGCCATAGCGGCCGATGGGCGTGCGGACGGCGTCACAGATAAAAGCGTCGCTCATAATTCTTTCGGGAATGGTTCCCGTCCCTGGTTGTTGTCGTTTGTCGGGCCAGCTTAATCAAAATGCTCGATCTGTTCACGCCCCCTTTTGGCCCCTTGACCGGGGAGGGCATTGATAGTGGAGTGAGCGGATAGAGGAGACAATTATGACCGATGCGCTGACCGCCAAGACCTGTGTGCCCTGCCAAGGGGGAATCCCGTCCCTAACCGAAGATGAGGCAGGCGCGTTCCTCGCCCAGACGCCGGGCTGGGAGCTTATGGACGGCGCGCATCATCTGCACCGCCGGTTCGAGTTCGATGATTTTCAGGCGTCGCTGGATTTCGTGATCAAGGTCGGCGCGATCGCCGAGGAAGAGGGGCACCACCCGGATATCGAATTCGGCTGGGGCTATGCGGGAATCACCATCTACACCCACAAGATCAACGGCCTGCACGAGAACGACTTCATCCTCGCCGCCAAGATCAACGCGATTTAGAGAGTTTTCCTAGTCGTAGCCGACGGCGGCCTTTTCGAAGGCGGCGTTGAGCCCGTCGGTCATTTTGGAGACGTCGGCGCAGACCGCATAGCGCAGATAGTCCCCAAAGTGCACGCCGACCACGCCGGTTTCCTCAATCATCGCCATATTGAAATCCATGGCGCTTTCCATCTTCCGGCCGAAGGCCCGGGTCGGCGATTGCCACAGAGTGTAGAACCCGGCGCGGGGCTCCAGCGCCAGGCGCATGCCGTGGCCGGCTAAGAGATCAATCAGGATGGTCAGGCGCTCTTCGTACATTTTGCGGTAGACGGCGATGCCGTCCTGGTCATTTTCCAGGGCCTCGATCACGCCCGCCGCCATGGCCGGAACGTAGCCGGCGTCGGTCTTGCCCTTCACCTCGCCCAGATCGGCAATAAAGTCGGCGCTGCCGACCACCGCGCCCACATGCCAGCCGGTGCCGT
>JAYQGD010000560.1:0-2250 GCA_038140415.1 Rhodospirillaceae bacterium | reverse complement strand
CGGGTAAAATTTCGGAGGCCACTGAAACATGCGGATTGGGCCATTTAGCTCTGGCAATCTCCGCTGCAATCCGTTCATTTTCCGGATTGGCGTAAGCATTCATAAAAAAGATGCTCAGCGCCAACGCCCCCTTTTCGAGCAGGAGCTCAACTGCATCCTCAATGCCCTGGCGGTCCACCGGCGTATGCAACGTTCCGTCTGCCAATACCCGTTCCTCAACTTCGATCCGCATATCGCGCGGAATCACCGGTTCATATGTGCCCCAGAGTCCCCAAGTACGCGGCCGGTCACGACGTCGCATTTCGAAGACATCACGAAAACCCTGAGTAACGATCATCCCCGTCTTGGCGCCGTTTTTCTCCAACAATGCGTTGGTTGCCACTGTGGTTCCATGCACAATGACCTGCAGATCCGCCAGGGATGCAACGTTTTGTGCAACACCCTCCCGAATGCCTAAGGACTGATCGGGCCGTGTGGTCGGAACTTTGGCGACTTCGCAACTGCCGGTCTGCTCATCAAGAATAAATAAGTCCGTGAATGTGCCGCCGACGTCGACGCCAACAATTTTGCCGGTGCGATCAGTCATGGGGTTTCAGGTTTCTCGGGAATAAATCCGTATATTCTTTGCGCGGCTTCAAGGCTGACATAACCGTGACGGACATCCCGTGCGATTGCCTCAGGATCACGGTCTGCGGGGTCCCCATAGCCGCCGCCACCCGGTGTCTCCAAGCGGACGCGCTCGCCCCGCTTCAACTTTATGCCAGTCATTTTCGAGATCATGGGTGGGTTAGCCGGCCCTGTCTCCGTTGGATATTCGAAGATGTTAGGCCCACCAGTTTGTCCACCTGCCACACCCGGCGGTGGAAACTTGCCGCGCTCCCCAAACAGAAACGCATCGGCGCTATCTTCCAACAGCTCAACCTCGTAAATCGCCCCGCAGCCACCCCGATGAGCGCCAGGTCCGCCACTATCCGGGCGCAGGGCCCACTGAGTAAACCGAACAGGATAAGCCGCTTCAAGAATCTCCACAGGTGGAATCGTTGCTGTCGAGATGGGGGCATTGCCGTGATTGAGTCCGTCGCCCTCCGGATGGCCGCCGTGGCCGCCGCCGAAGAAGGAAAACATCACCCAACGGCTACCATTCTGCCGGTAGCCGGCAATTGACAGCGCATTAATAGTGCCATAGGCGCAGCCGTTTGAACGCTCCGGAGCCACATCAGCAAAAGCGACGAAAATGACATCGATCACGCGAAGAATGGTTTCAGTATAACCACCAACCGGCCGCGGACGCCTACCGTTCAGCAAACTAGACTCCGGAATTTCAAACTTAATGGGATCGAGAACACCGGCATTCGCTGGAACGTCCTGAAACAGATGTTTGAGCGCCACATAACAGGCCGCGATACAGGTGGAGCGGGAGATATTGACCGGCCCAGCGCACGCATGAGCGGTCTTGGTAAAATCCAGGGTCATCCGATTCCCGGAGATGGTCAGATCAATCGCAATTTTGAGGGGCTCGTCAACAATGCCGTCATTGTCCAGCCAATCCTCGGCCGAATAAGTACCGTCCGGCAGTTCTTCAATGTAAGAGGCCATCAGTTCAGCCGCGCTGCTTCGGAGCTCTGACATTCCTCGATCAACGGTTTCGGCGCCGAAGTCGTTCAACAACTCATCCATCCGTCGGACTCCTAAGTCCAGCGCGCTAATTTGCCCCTGAAGGTCACCATAGAGGCTGACCGGCAGCCGGGAGTTCGACTGCAGGATCGAAACGATGTCCGTGTTGATCTCGCCGTCTCGAACCAGCAGCACCGGCGGAATCAGCATGCCTTCCTGATAACTCTCCGTCGCGACAGGATTGTAATTCCCGGGAACATTGCCGCCCACATCATGCCAATGACCGACTGAGGCCAAGTAACAATAGATTTCTCCGTTCGCAAAGAACGGCCTAACCAACTTGAAATCGGACAGGTGGGTTCCGCCTTCATAAGGGTCGTTGAAAATAAACACATCGCCCGGTTTGAGCTTCAGATCTTCTGCCTGAACCTTGTCGATGACCAATTTTACGGCGAATGCCATCGCGCCCACGAAAACTGGCAGGCCCGACTTTCCTTGGACCAATGTATCTCCGGTCTCCCTATGATAAAGGCCGTGGCTCGCATCATGCGCTTCGGCGATGATTGGGTTGAACGCACTTCGAAACAGTGTCGCATCCATCTCGTCGGCGATTTGTTCCAGGCGCCCTTTGAGAAC
>JAYQGD010000559.1:0-2255 GCA_038140415.1 Rhodospirillaceae bacterium | reverse complement strand
TTAGTGTTGATTCAGAATCCATTCGGCCAACCTTGTCTGCGCTTGTTGTCGCGCTCAACGAGGTAGAGGTCCTGGAAGACTGCCTGAAGCGGCTTCATTTTGCCGACGAGATCATGGTGTTGCTGGACCGCTGCACCGACCGGTCCAAGGAAATCGCCGAGAAGTACGCCCACAAGATCGTCGAGGGCGCCTGGGAGTTCGAGGGCGAACGGCGCAACAAAGGGATCGAGAGCTGCACCTCCGACTGGATCATCGATGCCGACGCCGATGAATGGATCAGTGATGATCTTGCCAATGAAATTTTGGAAACCATCGCGACGACCGAGTTCGATATTTTCGACATTCCCGTCCGCAACTATATCGGCGGCACCTATGTGGAGCATGGTTGGGGCGGTGGCTCGTTCGGCAAGGTCTCCTACCTCGGGCTCTACCGCAAACACGCCAAGAGCTACGGCATCGGCCGGTTCCATGCCCACGTCATGGAACACGGCAAGCGCGGGCCGGACCTGAAATATCCTCTTGATCACTATGTGGACCGGAATGTGTCCGACATACTGCGGCGGCTGGACCGCTACTCGGATTACCGGGCGGCGGATCTGGTGGATCAGGGCGAGATCGGTTCGCTGCCCAACTACATCCGGAAATTCCTGTCCCGCTTTATCAAGGTCTATTTCCGGCGGAAGGCGTACAAAGAAGGGGGCTACGGCTTTATGATCGCGCTTTGCGGCGCTCTCTATCCGCTGGTCTCCCACATCAAGGCGGCGAACGAGGTCGGCCCGGCGAAAGCGGCGGTGCAACACACTGAAGAGGAGAAGGCGGCATGACATTCAAATCACTGATGGCGATCCCGGTGGCCGCGATGCTTGTAGCGGCGCCGGTGCGGGCCGAGGGCATCTTGCCCCTGCTCGACACCCATGTGCATTTCTCCAAGGATGCCTGGTCGAGCTTCGAGCCGGCGCAAATCCTGGCAATGCTGAAAAAGGCCGGCGTGGTGATGGGGGCGTTTTCATCGACGCCCGATGACGGCACGCTGAAGCTTTATAATCTGAACCCCAACATGGTTGCGCCGATGCTCAGGCCCTACCGGGATGACATTAATTCGTCCAACTGGTTCGCCGATCAAGAGACCGTGGCCTATCTCAAGCAGCGCCTGGCCAAAGGCATTTATGTCGGCGTCGGGGCGTTTCACTTGTTCGATGCCCGGTCTGCCTTGACCCCGCAGGTCAAGGAATTGGTGGACGAGGTGGTGAAGTGGGACCTCTATCTGCAAATCCACGCCGGCGCTTTTCCCGTGGCCGCGATGTTCACGGTCAACCCGAAGCTCAAGATCATCTGGGCCCATATGGGGATGAGCGACGGGCCGGAAACCGTCGATAAAATGCTGGAGAAATACCCGAGCCTGATGGCGGAGGTGGCGTTGCGCGGGGGCGATATCGCGCCGGGCGGACAGCTCGATCCGGAATGGCGGCTGGTGATTCTGAAATACCCGGACCGGTTCCTGATGGGGACGGACACCTGGGTGACCAGCCGCTAGCCGGAATATATCGACCTGGTGGAAGAACACCGCACCTGGATCAAACAGTTGCCGGCAGACGTGGCGGAGAAAGTGGCCTTCCGCAACGCCGTCCGCATCTTCGGTATCAACAAACGCGGCCGCTTTCCCGACTAATTTCCCTGATACGTCACCCGCGGGCTTGTCCCGCGGGTCCATCTTCGGCAAAACAAGGATACGCGGGTCGAACCCGCGTATGACGAACGATTAAAACCTCAGGGACGAACCAACATGACCAACCTGACCGAGGCCGATGTCGTCGGCGAAGAGCATTGGACCAAGAAGGGCGATATCAATCTCTTCCTGTATCACAAATATGCGGGTGATCCCGCCGACGCGCCGAACGGGACGATCCTGTTTGTCCACGGCTCCTCCATGGCGTCGACACCGACCTTTGATCTGAAGGTGGAGGGCCGGCCGTTTTCCTCGTCCATGAATTGGTTTGCGCTCAACGGCTATGACACCTGGTGCGTGGATATGGAAGGCTATGGCCGCTCCGACAAGGACCGGGACAGTCATTTCTCTATCTCCGAAGGCGCCGACGACTGCAAGGCGGCGACCGAATACATCTTCGACAAGATGGGCATCGACAAGGTTCACCTCTACGGCATTTCCTCCGGAGCTTTGCGGGCAGCGCTCTTCGCCCAGCGCAATCCCAACCGGGTCGGCAAGCTGGCTATGGACGCCATGGTCTGGACCGGGG
>JAYQGD010000558.1:0-2255 GCA_038140415.1 Rhodospirillaceae bacterium | reverse complement strand
TTAGCACCCGGCCGGCCGTCGGTTCGATCAGCCGGTTGATGTGGCGCACCAGGGTCGACTTGCCCGAGCCGCTGAGCCCCATGATGACCTGGATGGAATGATCGGCGACATCCAGGTTGATGTCATTTAGCGCAACAACATGGCCGCGCGCGTTAAGGATTTCGTTCTTGCTCGCGCCGGCGTGCAGCATGGCCAGGACCGAGCTTGGGTCCGGGCCGAAGACTTTGCTGAGCCGCTGGATGCTGATCTTGGGCTCAGCGGATGGAGAACTCCCGCTCATTCGCCAACCTGCCGGAATTTCTGAATACGGGAGCCATAGCTTTGGCTTACCCGGTCGAAGACGATGGCCAGGGCCACCACAGCCGCGCCGTTAAACAGGCCGAGGGCGAAATATTGATTGGTGACCGCCTGCAGGACCGGCTGGCCTAGACCCTTTACCCCGATCATGGAGGCGATGACGACCATGGAGAGCGCCATCATGATGGTCTGATTGATGCCGGCCATGATGTTGGGCAGCGCCAGGGGGATTTGCACCTGGACCAATCGCTGCATGGAGGTTGTGCCGAAAGAATCGGCGGCTTCCAGGATGTCTTTATCGACCAGCCGGATGCCCAGATTGGTCAGCCGGATCACCGGCGGAATGGAATAGACGACGACGGCGATCATGCCGGGAATTTTGCCGAGTCCCAGTAACATCACCACCGGGATCAGATAGACGAAGATCGGCATGGTCTGCATGACGTCCAGGATCGGCCGGATGACGGCCTCCGCCCGGTTGGAACGCGCCATGTAGATGCCGACGGGAATACCGATGACCACGGCGATGACCGTGCAGACAAGAATGATGGCCAAGGTCCGCATCGTGTCTTCCCACATGCCGAAATAGCCGATCAGCAGGAAGGCGAGGGCGACACCCAACGTAATCTTGACGCTGCGGGAGGCGAGACCGGCGATCAGCAGAATAGCGGCCAATACAACAATCCAGGGAGAGTTCAGGAGGAGCTGTTCGAACCAGATGAGCAGGTAGAGCAGCGGATCGAAAAACGTTTCGATCGCTTCGCCGAAACTCCGGGAGAACGCTAGATAGCCTTCGTCGAAGCTTTTATTGATGGCGCGGAGACTTTCTGTCTCCATCACCGGGAATTCACGCAACCATTCGGGCATGAGCGACCTCTCTCACCTGCAAATCTGTCAGGGTAAGCTTAGCATTGAATCGGAAATTAGCGGCGGCTGAATCAGCGCGCGGCTTTGACCTTGGCGGCGATATCCGCCGGCACCCAGGGTGTCCAGGTGCTCTCGTAGTTTTTCAGGAAGTGCCTTGCGGTCTCGGCGGAGGTGGCGCGCCGGTCGTCCTTCCAGGCCAGCAGCGCATTGACCACTTTGTTTGGCCAGGACCGCTTGGAGACATAGGTATAGGCGTCGCTCGCCTGAGCGGCGAACTTGGACGTGGCCACGGTCAGCACCACGGATTTGGGATACATGTTTGGCCTGGGATCGGCGCAGTCCTTGTCGGTGCTGCAAGCCCATGAGGCCGGATCGTGTGTCATGCCGCCCAATTTGACCAACGGGTACTTGCCGAGCACGGCGGTCGGCGCCCAATAGTAGGTGAAGATCGGCTGGCGGCGCTCGAAGGCTTTGGCGATGGCGCCGGCCAGACCTTCGCCGGAGCCGGGATTGAATTTGGAGAAGCCGGCCTTTTCCAGGCCGTAGGCTTTGAAGAGGTTGCCGTTGACGATCTGACAGCCCCAACCGGCCGGGCAGTCATAGAATCGGCCCTTGCCGGGTTCCTCTTTGTCGGGGAACAGTTCGGGGCGTTTGAGAACGGCCTGCAAGGTGGTGAGCTCGGGATGTTTCTTGAGCATATAGTCGGGGATCCACCAGCCTTCCTCGCCGCCGTCGGAGAGGATTTCACCTGCCTTTTTCAAACGTCCCTCGGCGACGGCTTTCTCGATCACCTCGCGGGCGGAGTTGATCCAGACTTCGGGGGCCAAATCCGGTTCGCCTTTCTCGGTCATGGAGGTCACCGTCGGCACCGTATCGCCGGGCACCAGCTCCGCGTCGCAGCCGAATCCCTTGGACAGAATCAACTGATCCACATGCGCGGCGACGGCGGCCGAGCCCCAGGTCATCTCAGCGATGGTCACCTTACCGCAGGCGGCTTGGGCCTGCTGTCCGGGCATCAAAAAAGCCGCCAGGGCGACGCCTGCGGCCAAAAATACGCGAAAAATAGTCATAAAGTACTCCCGGGGTTCAAA
>JAYQGD010000557.1:0-2262 GCA_038140415.1 Rhodospirillaceae bacterium | reverse complement strand
CAAGCCCGGCGCCTTCAGGCAAAACACCCCGGCGTCGGAGCCGTCATCCGCATAGACCACACGGGTAAAAGCGACCGGCACGTTCTTTTCCCGGCAGGCGGCCAGCAGGCGCCTGGTGTTGGCGATAGCGTCGTCGATATTGCCGCCGCCGAACGCGTCCGGATCGGCAAAGCCGTTGACGAAATCGACGATCAACAGCGCCGGCCGCTCGCCAAAACCGCTCTGGTTGCCGAAATTCTGCCGTTCATAGACGTCGAGGTCGTTCATGACGCTTCCTATTCAATCTCGTAGGACCGGCGGACCATGGAAATCATCCCGGTGCCCAGCATAAACTGTTTGGCCCGCGCCGGATCGGCGGCCGTTTCCCGAAGTTCCTGCAGGTTCTTGGCGCGGGACTCGGGGTCCTTAGCCTCCAGCCGCTTTTTGTTCTGAATGGTCTGGGCCTGGACAAATTCCACACAAGTGGTCCGGCGTTGCCGGTCATAGAGATCAAGCAGGCTCTCGTCCTCCTCGCCCTTCCACACTTGCACCAGTTTCTCCGTCATGCTGACCGCGTCATGGATACCGCCGTTGAGCCCCATGCCGCCGATGGAATTGTTCACATGCGCCGAGTCGCCGGCCAGCATCACCCTGCCCTTGCGGAAGGTCTGCGCCACCCGCTGATGGGTCACATAGATATTCCTATGGACCACGTCATACTCCCCGTCCTTGGGGAAGAACTTGGCGAGCCGCGCCTGGATGCTTTCGTCGCTCATCACCTCTTCATCGGTTTCCTCATCCCGAGTGGGGAACACCGTCCGCCAGAGCCCCGGCGGACCGTCGGCGGCCACCTTGAACAGATTGCACCACTCGTCCGGGTCGGCGAAGTAATTGCGGTACGAGAAATCTTTGTTCTGCTGAAAATTATAGGGCGTGGTGAAGACGATGAACCGCTCCGGATAGGTGAACCCTTCGAACGGGATGTCGGCCGATTTTCGCACCACGCTGCGCCCGCCGTCGGACCCGATCAGATAGCGCCCGGTGAACTGCTTCGGCCCGTCCGGCGTGGTCACGTCGACCACAACCTCATCGCCCTTGTCGTCCAGGCCGGTCACCTCGTGGGAGAACAAAATCTCCGTATCAGCGAACGCCTCCAGCTTCTTCTCGACGATTTTCGACAGCTTGAACTGTTCGCACTGCACGACATATGGGAAACGGGTCTCGTCCGCCAACAGGCTGTGATCGAAGCGTGCGACGAGGTCTCCCGTCGGCCGGTCCCAGAAACAGAAATCCTTGCAGACGAGCCCGACCTCTTCCGCTTCCTTGGCAACGCCTAGATCTTCCAGCATCTCCAGGGTCGCGGGATGGGTCGTAGCGGCGCGGGGGTCGTCATACAAACGATCCCCGGACTCAAACAACGTCACCGGGATGCCTTCCCGGGAAAGCTTAAGCGCGGCAATCAGGCCCACGGGCCCCGCGCCGGCGATCAGCACCCGATCGGCGGACGCACCGGCCATCCTAGTCTTCCCAGTACTGAGAGAATTCCGTGGCGACCGCTTGCTCGTAGGTGACTTCGCCTTCGATCAGGCCGACGGCCCGCTGGAACGCGGCCATGCCCTGGACGAACTCCTCGGAAATAGCGGCGGTGTAGTACGGCAAATCCCGCTCCACCACCTGCGCGATCAGGCCGGCCTCCGTCGCCGGGAACAGTTTCTCACCCACTTTGGTCGCGAGGCTGACATCTTCCTTCAGCGCCTTGTGGGTCTTCACCAGCGCGCGCACGGCGGCGGCGCAGGCGTCCGGCTGTTCGTCGATCATCTTTTGCGAGGTGATCAGCGCCGGCATGGTGTAGTTAAACGCATTGGGCGGCCCATCGCCCCGTCTGGCGTCGATCACCATGGTGCCGGCGCCCCGGGTCACGGCAACCTCCGCACCCATGCCGTTGGCCCAAAAACCGTCAATCTTGCCGTCTTCCAGCGCTTGCGCGGCGGTCACGCCGAAATTCACGTTATTGCCCTGGAACGCGCCAGGGACGGGCGCGATGTTGACCTTGTCTTTTTCCAGATCAATGCCGGCCTCGATCAAAAGCTGCTTCAGCCCCAAATCCACCAGCGGCGCGGCGCCGATGTTCAGGCCCTTCACCGCTTCGATATCGCCCTGCTTGGCGCCCAGGTCCTTGCGCAGGATCAGGAACCAATACATGCCTTGGGCGAGGGAGCCCAATAGCTTGCCGCCGTTCCATTCCGGAAACGCGTGGGGCGTCGAGTGGGCGGAGCCGCCGAC
>JAYQGD010000556.1:0-2265 GCA_038140415.1 Rhodospirillaceae bacterium | reverse complement strand
AAATGCCGCCCAGGATGAACACCAGGCACAACGCCACAACCCGGATCGGCGCGACAACAATGGAATCGTTCATCATCGACCAGCTTTCCAGACCCGGATCGGCGGTTTGGATGTCGGAATCGAAAATCAGGTTCATCACCTGCTGCAGGATGATTGAAATACCGAATGTCGCCAGAATGGAAATAAACAGATCCCGGTCGACCACCCGGAAGATCACCATCCGGTAAATCGCCCAGCCGATGATGTAGAGCCCGATAAAGGAAACGATGATCCCGTAAAGGGGATTGATGCCCCACCCGAAGAAGAGGGCGAAAGTGATATAGCCGCCCAGCATCACGAACTCACCCTGGGCGATATTAATAATATCCATAACGCCCCAGACGAGCGCCATCCCGTAAGCCGGCAAGGCCAACACAGCGCCAATCAAAATCCCGTCGATCAGCACCTGCAGAAACAGCGGCGGGGCTTGGAAAAGGAGTAAAAGATTATCAATCATGATAATAAAGCCGCCCGCACCGGAGAGGTGCGAGCGGCCCTATTTTATGGCTTACCCACGAATGGGCTTAGCTGCCGGCCTTAAATTTGCCGGTGGCGAACTTGCTCGGCGCCACGGGGATGTATTTTCCGCCTTGAATCTGACGGAGAACCATGGGCTTCGCAGTATTCTTGCCGGTCGCATCAAATTTGATGTTCCCGTAGAAGGTTTGCATGTCGACTGCAGCGATGGCGGAACGGACCTTTTCGATATCAAAGGAACCGGCGCTTTCGAACGCTTTGGCAAAGACATAGACGGCCGCGCTGGATTCAGCGGCCTGATACGGCGGGTTGTACTTGTAGGTCGCCGCGAACTTCTTGAAGTAGTCCATGCCGGAACCAAACAGCGGGTCCTTATAGGCCAGATTTTCGTCCCACTGCGTGGCGCAGAGAGTGCCTTCGGCGGCGTTGCCGAACGCCTTCGTGTTGGTGACCTTGGCGGACTCGCAGTGAGTCATGGCCAGCATCGGCACTTTGATCTTCATCTGGTTCATCTGACGAACCGCCGTCGCCGCACCCTTGGAGTGGCCGGAGACCACCAGCACATCCGGTTTCAACGCGCGCACCTTGTTCAGGATGGACGCCATATCGTTGAGTTCCGGCGGTAGCTTGTCGTCGACAACAGTCTTCATGCCATATTTCTCGACCAAATCAACAACACCCAGACGCACGTCCTGGGAGAACGGATCGTTCTCGAACGCCAGCGCAACCTTGATGCTGGACGGATCGCGGCCATTCGCCTTGGCATGCTCGGCGGCCAGGTTGATGGATTCGGCCAGATACTGATCGGCGGTCGACAGAACCGCGAACAGGTACTTGTAACCCTGGGTAAACAGGGACCGGGAGGCGCCGTTGGCTTCGATCATCGGAATTTTGTGTTTTTCCGTGACCGGGGCCACCGCCTTGGTCAGACCGGAGCTGTATGGGCCCAACATAAATTGGACGCCGTCCTGCTTGATCAGACGTTCGGCGAGCTGCGCGCCGCGCGCCGGGGTGGATTCATCGTCATAGTACTTGATGTCGATCTTGTATTTCTTGCCGCCGACAACGACGCCGCCGGCGTTGTTGATCATATCCTTGGCAAGATCATAGCCGAGCTTGGTGTGCTTGCCCGCGGTCGAATACTTACCGGTCAGCGACAGCGCCGCACCGAGAATAATCGTATCGCCCACGACCTTGGCGCTGGCCATCGGCGAGGCCAGCATAGCTGCGCCGGCAACAGCCGACAGCAATGCGGTTTTCTTGAATTGGAAAGACATTGTTTTCTCCCTTGTTGAAACAACCTGTTAATTACGTGTCTGGACTCTCCGGTATGCCGGTTTCCCCGGCTGAATGACACTTTAGGTGCGAAAGTTTTAAACCGTCCCCCTCAGTTTTCAACAGCGGAGACTAGCAGGATATCACCGGGAGTCGAATAGGAATCTGTCGCCAACGCACCAAAAAGTACGTATTTATGCAAATTCCCGGCGGATTGTCTCGGAATTCTCGCCGATTGCCGGGATTTTACCTAGTCTGTCCAACCGTTCCCCGCGAACCTTGGCGGGCGGCGCCGGGATATCCGCCGGGCCGGTCTCCGTATCCACGGTCACCCGGCGGAGATCGCCATGGTTGGAGAGCCCCTCGATGGAATTCACCCGGCCGAACGCGATCCGCGCCGCCGAGAGCTTCTCCACCAGTTCGGACGCCGCGTACTTCTTAAAGACCTCGGCGATGTCCCGCTCCAAATCGGGC
>JAYQGD010000555.1:0-2268 GCA_038140415.1 Rhodospirillaceae bacterium | reverse complement strand
GGCCTATAAGGTGCAGAAAAGCTTCTTTCGGGAGCATGGCACCTCGCTGAAGGGCATGATGGACGTCCATAACATGGATCCGGGCCCCTATCTGGACTATGTGCACGATATAGACTTCGACGCGGTCGCGCCGGACGCCCGGCTGGATGCGGCGCTGTCTGTCCTCAAGGGCCGCAAAGTGGTGTTCACCAACGCCGCCACCAAGTATGCGGAGCGGGTTCTCGACCGCCTCGGTATCAGCCACCATTTCGACGGCGTGTTTGATATCGTCGATGCGGACTACCGGCCCAAGCCGGACCCGGCGGTCTATTCCAAGGTGGTCGAGGTGTTCGATTTCGACCCGGCCAACGCCATCATGGTGGAAGATATCGCCCGCAACCTGAAGCCCGCCGCCGAGCTGGGGATGAAAACCGTGTGGGTGATGACCGACCGGCCCTGGGCGCACACGGATTCAGAGACCGCCAATCCCGACTACCGCACCAACTCCTTAAGCGCCTGGCTCGCCGAGGTGACCGGGATATAGCGCCAAACGGCAAAATGTCCGCCGCATCACAATTCAGTTGAGTTGGGCCTGAAAGTCTCTAACATGACTGCACCCCAGAGACCCGATGGCGACAAAAAAGGACACCTAAAAAATGCCCATCGCGCGACGCCTCTTCATTCTCACTTTCTCGGTTTTAACCCTTGGTCTGCTGAGCCAACCTTCCGCCGGCCACGCCGCGCAGATATTGGATATGCCCAAACAGGTCTCCAAGCATGTGTATGCCTGGATCGGCCCGCTGGATGGCCCTAACGAGGAAAATCAAGGCTACCGCATGAACCTGGCCTTCGTGGTGGGGACGAGCGGCGTCGCGGTGTTCGACACCGGCTACACCAGCCAGATGGCCAAGGAAATGGTGGCCCACATCGCCAAGATCACGCCGTTGCCCATCAAATACGCGATCAACTCCAATTCCCAGCCCCACCGGCATTTCGGCAACGATATCTTCAATGCCGCCGGCGCGACGATCATCACTTCGGAAGAAGAAGCCGAACGCATGAACGACATGGGCGGCATGTTCGCCCAGTTTGTCGCCCAAGCCACCGGCAAGGCGGCGGCGGTCATCAAGGCGCCCAATGCGCCAGTAGAGAAACTGGACGAACCCAAGACCCTGGATTTGGGCGGCGGGGTGACCTTGAACGTGAAAACCGTCGGCGCGACCCACACGCCCAACTCCCTCATCGCCGAGGTGCCGTCCGACAAGGTGGTGCTGGCCGGCGACGTGCTCTATAGCGGCCGGCTGCTGGCTATCCTGGACGTCAGCAACACCGGCGAGTGGATCAAAGCCTATGACGGGCTCAGGCAATACAAGGGCTATACTTTCGTGCCCGGCCATGGGGAGCCGGCGCCGCTGTCGGCGTTTGAGTGGCCCACCTACAGCTACCTGACCGGCATCTGGACCCATATGCTCAAGGCCCTCAAAGCCGGTCACGGGGCGGACAAGGCAGTGAAGTCTTTTGACCAGTCGGCCTATGCCAAACTGGTTAATTTCGAGGAACTGGCGGGCCGCAACGCCAGCTGGGCCTTTCAGCAGGCCGAATTCGCCTCGTTTTAGCGCGATTAGTTTTCGTGGCGCCCCCATTGACAGGATGGGGCCGGTACACCATCTTCGCGGCCTTCAAACGCATTCATTTATGACCATTAAGACGGGAAGACAGACGTGAGCCACGCAGAGTTAGAATCCGCCATTGACGCCGCCTGGGAGGCGCGCGACGAAATTTCACCCGCCACCACCGGAGAACGCCGGGACGCGGTCGAAGCCGCCCTGGAACTTCTGGATTCGGGCCAAGCCCGGGTCGCCGAGAAATCGGGCGGCGATTGGACGGTTAATCAGTGGCTGAAAAAGGCCGTGCTGCTGGGCTTCCGGCTCAATGACATGACCACCATCAACAACAGCCCCGGCGACGGCAATTGGTGGGACAAGGTCCCGTCCAAGTTCTCCGGCTGGACGGAGAAAGAGTTCGAGGCCGCGGGATTCCGCGCCGTGCCCAACTGCGTGGTGCGCCGCTCGGCTTATATCGCACCGGGCGTGGTGTTGATGCCGTCCTTCGTTAATCTGGGCGCGTATGTGGATGAAGGCACCATGGTGGATACCTGGGCGACCATCGGCTCCTGCGCCCAGATCGGCAAGAACTGTCATATCTCCGGCGGCGCCGGCATCGGCGGGGTGCTGGAACCCCTGCAGGCCGACCCGGTGATCATCGGCGACAATTGCTTTGTCGGCGCGC
>JAYQGD010000554.1:0-2273 GCA_038140415.1 Rhodospirillaceae bacterium | reverse complement strand
GAGAACGGATCGGGGTTGATCACCTTCAGGCGGATTTTGCCGTTGGAGACCAGCGCGAACTGCTCCAGCATTTCCTGCACGCGGGTGGCGTAGTTGCCGTGCTGCGGGCTGATCTCTCCGAACTTGGTTGAATAGTAGTAGCGGAAGGTCAACGGCTCATCGATCTGGGAGAGGATGTCCCGCGTGCCTTTGGACAGCGTATAGAGCTTGTTCTCGGTCAGATCGATTTGGGAGTTCTTGATCTCCCCCGTCGCCAGAATGTTCACAAAGAACAGAAAGACAGCCGCGACGATCAAACCGGCAATCGTCAGCGCTTTACGATCCATGTTTTGTAATGCGTTCATGGTGTCGTCCTCACGATCCTCGGGTTAAGTCAATCACGGCCGCGTTGGCGAACAGGAAGACGCCGATCATCGAGCCGAAGTAAATTACGTCACGTAGGTCGATCACACCCCGGATAATCCCGTTAAAGTGGGACAGAAAGCTCATCGACTGAATGGCGTCCAGCACGAAGGGCGGCGCCCAGGGCTGGAAGAAGGCCTGCACCAGCTCCACCCCGCTCATCAGGAACAGGAAGCAGACCACGGCGGCCAGAATAAAGGCGATCACCTGGTTCTTGGTCACCGCCGAAATGCAGGACCCGATGGCCAGATAGCCGCCTGCCATCACGAAGCTGCCGATATAGGACGCGATGATCACGCCGTTATCGGGCTGGCCCAAGTAATTCACCGTCATCCAAAGCGGGAAGGTCAGCGCCAGGGCAATAGCGATAAACGCCCAGGCCGCCAGGAACTTGCCAACCACCAACTGCCAGGTCGGGATCGGGAAGGTCAGCAGCAGTTCCACCGTGCCGGCCTTGCGTTCTTCCGCCCACAGCCGCATGGCGACCGCCGGGATCAGGAACAAATAAAGCCAGGGATGGAAGGAGAAAAAGGACGCCATGTCCGCCTGGCCACGCTCGAAAAACGCACCCATAAAGAAGGTGAGCGCGCCCGAGAGAGCCAGGAAGATGACGATAAACACATAGGCGAGCGGCGTTGAGAAATAGGCGCCGAGCTCGCGTTTGATGATGACCCAAGTATTACTCATTTGGATATATCCTCGATTTGCTCTGCGCTAGGCCGACAGGGTGAGTTCACGGAACACCTGATCCAGGTGGCCCCGTTCGACATAAAGTTCGTCGACCTCGATCCCCTTGTCGCGGACCAGCAGGCTAACTTTCTCGATGATCTGCGCGCCGTCTTTCGGCACGACCAGAAGGCTGTTGCCGCCGTTGACCGCTTCGATCCGGTCCACCTCGGCGATGCCCTGGAGATCGGCTTTGATGCCGTCGGTCGCGTCCGACGTCAGCTTGATGGTCACCGCGTTGTGGACCGGCGACTTGGCGGACAGTTCCTCCGGCGAGCCGTCGAACACGATCTTGCCCTGGGCAATCACCACGGCGCGGGTGCAGACTGCGGAGACCTCTTCCAGCAGGTGAGTGGAAATGACAATCGCCTTATCAGACGCCATCTCTTTGATCAGTGTCCGCACCTGATGCTTCTGGTTCGGGTCCAGCCCGTCCGTCGGTTCATCCAGGATCAGCACATCCGGATCATGCAGGATTGCCTGGGCCAACCCGACCCGGCGCTTGAACCCCTTGGACAGGGTATCAATCGGTTTGTTGATGACCGATTCAAGCTGCAGCTTGGCAATTGCCTGATCGACCGCCTGCTTTTTCTCGGCCCCGCTGAAGCCGCGAATCTCGGCGATAAAACTTAAAAAAGCCAAACCGGACATGTCGCCGTACAGCGGCGCGCCTTCCGGCAGGTAGCCTACCTTCTTGCGGGCGTCCAGGCTCTGGTTTACCACGTCGAACCCGCATACGGAGGCGGAGCCGGCGGTGATCGGCAGATAGCCTGTCACCATTTTCATGGTGGTGGATTTACCGGCGCCGTTGGGGCCGAGAAATCCCAGCACTTCACCACTGCCGACAGAAAAAGAAATATTGTCGACCGCCGTGAACGGGCCAAATCGCTTGGTCAATCCGTCTATGGAAATCATGCTGGACACGGTCTTGATGCCTCTCTCTCTAATCCTCTGCCCACTTCAAAGCCGGGTAAAATAACGGTTGGGGCCGGCCCGTGTGGACAATTCTTTGTGATACGTCTTGGTGGTTAGTTGATGAGGGGCCGGATGATAAACAAACGGCCCCTCGGATCAACTAAACGATTGGGCTGCTTACATCATGCCGCCCATACCGCCCATGCCGCCCATGTCGGGCATGGGAGGCG
>JAYQGD010000553.1:0-2276 GCA_038140415.1 Rhodospirillaceae bacterium | reverse complement strand
CATCAAAAGCTTCTCCAACTGGCCGACCATCCCCCAGCTCTATGTGAAGGGTGAATTCGTCGGCGGCTGCGACATCGTCCGCGAAATGTTCGAAAACGGCGAACTGCAGGAGCTGTTCGACGAAAAAGGCGTCGCGCGGGAAGACGCGTAAGCCGGGGGTAGGTCCCTCTCTCACGTTTTACTAATGCGTCATGCCCGAGTTGGGACCAGTGTCAACTGGGACCAAGTCTCGGGTATCCATGGCTGCTGCTGTTTGGTCCCCCGAGAATTGGCTGCGCCAACTCGGGGGCGACGCGTTTAGGTATAAGGAGATACGCGGATCACGGCCTGACGGCCGGTCCGCGCATGACGGCAGTGTGAGGCTGGTCCAACTCGGGCATAACGCCTCAATGGAAGGGAGCCATTGAGGCTAAACCCGTCCCTTCAACTCGGGTGCGTCGGGTGCGTAGCGGTAGGCGCGGAAGATCCAGTTGATGGAGCCGTATTTGGGGTGCGGCGTCTCGTGGGGCGAGACAAATTCCCAGACCACTTCGCCGTCCGCGGTAATTTCCGTCAGGCAGCCCTTGCCGCCTTCGCAGATCAGCGTGTTGCCGCTCCACAGCCGCTGCATGCCGGAGATATTGCCTGAATACAGGCTGGTCGGCGGGGTGGCGATATATTCCCACTTGGTCTCTTTGGTTTCCGGATCGAACTCCATCAGTTTTGAGCACAGGTCCGTGTCCCGCGCGTGGAAGCCGTTGCAGAACACCAGGATATTGCCGTTGGGCAGCATGTGGCAGTCGTGCTGGTGGCCGAATTCCAGATTGCGGTGGGACCAGCGGATTTTACCGGTCGGCCGGTCGATGATGATCAGCGTGTTGAGCGCCCGGAAGCTCATCATGTAGTCGCCGTTTTCCAGCGGCGAGACCGTGTTGGCGTGGGCGAATTCATGGCGGGAGCAAATCGGGCACAGGGGAAAGGCTTCGATAACCTCGTCGTGGAAGTGCCATTCCCACACCGTGTTGCCGTCGGCGTCGATCTCCCGCAGGTAGTCGCCGTAGATGCCGTCATTGTCTTCGTGCTCGCTGCCGGGGATGCCGCCTTGTACCCGGTCCTGGTGTTCCTTGCTCAACAGTTCCCAGCCGATATAGACCGTGTTGCCGTTGGGCAGCCGGCGCGCATCGTGGTGCTGGCCGTCGTCATGGTGTTCCCAAACGACGTTGCCGTCCCAGTCATATTCCCGGATCAGGCCTGCTTTGCCGCCGGTTAGCCGCGGCCCGGCGCCGGAATCCTCGCAGATGAACAAATTACCGTCTTCGGTCAGCCGGCAGCGGTTAATCCCGCCGTTCTTGAGTTTCCAGGTGTGGACCGGCTTGCCGTCCATGTCGATCAGGAAGGCCTCGTTGCCGCGCAACGGCGAGAATAAAGTCAGTCCTTCGGTGGCTTTGTCTTTGTTATGGAAATTGACGCCGGGGTCCTGAAATCGCATGTCGTGCCTCCCTTGTTTATAGAAGCATTACGGCGGACCGATGCCGGGGATACAAGCCGAAAGTGGCGACATGGGAAGATCAGGGGAGTTGCGCACCGCCGTTTCCGGCTGTATCGGTTACGCAAATTCAGCAATAAGGACTTATCTCATGGACGCACGCATCAAATGGGTGGAGGAACGGACCTTCGTCGGGGAATCCGGCAGCGGTCATTCGGTGGTGATGGACGGCGACCCCGCGGCGGGTGGTCGCAATCTGGGCATCCGGCCGATGGAAACCCTGTTGATGGGGATGGGCGGCTGCACGGCCTATGACGTGGTCGATATCCTGGAGAAATCCCGCCAGAAGGTCACAGATTGTGTGATTGAGATGACCGCCGATCGGGCGGAGGATATTCCCAAGGTGTTCACCAAGATCGCGCTGAAATACATCGTGACCGGGGTCGATCTGGACCCGAAAAAGGTGGAGCGGGCGGTCAACCTGTCGGCCGAGAAATATTGTTCGGCGTCCATCATGCTGGGCAAGACCGCGGAGATCACCCACGAGATCGAGATCGTGGAGGTGGGGTAGTGATTTTCCTCTCCCCCTGGATGGGGGAGGGTGAGGGAGGGGTTGTTAAATATGATGTACCCTCCCGAGCGCTTTCAGCGCTACCCCTCCTATCAAGGGAGGGGTGATTTAGCTTTTTGATGAAAAAAGGCCCGGGAATCCGGGCCTCTTTCAACAGAAATTTTGTGCAATCTACTTAAATGGCAATACCGGTCTGGCGCCAAGTCGACGTGCTTTTGCAATCCGGGCAGACGCGCTCGC
>JAYQGD010000552.1:0-2285 GCA_038140415.1 Rhodospirillaceae bacterium | reverse complement strand
GGAGGAAATGGACCGGGCAGGGTGCCAGGAACTGCTGATGCCGACCATCCAGCCGGCTGAGATTTGGCGGGAGAGCGGCCGCTATGATGACTACGGCAAGGAGATGCTGCGCATCACCGACCGGCATGACCGCGAGATGCTCTATGGTCCGACCAACGAAGAGCTGATCACGGAAATTTTCCGGGATTCGGTCCGCAGCTACAAAGACCTGCCGAAAATTCTCTATCACATTCAGTGGAAATTCCGGGATGAAGTCCGGCCTCGTTTCGGCATCATGCGCGGCCGTGAATTCCTGATGAAGGATAGTTATTCCTTTGATTTGGATTTCGAGGGCGCCAAGCGGGCCTATAACCGGAGTTTCGTCGCCTACCTGCGCACCTTTGCACGCATGGGTCTTAAGGCGATCCCCATGAAAGCGGAATCCGGCCCCATCGGCGGGGACATGAGCCACGAATTCCTGATCCTGGCGGAAACCGGGGAATCCGAGGTGTTCTGCCATAAGGATATCCTCGATTTTGATACGCCCGGCGACGACATCGACTATGACGCCGATCTGCAGTCCATCGTCGACAAGTGGACGTCGCTCTACGCCGCCACGGATGAAAAGCAGGACCCGGCCAAACACGAGGCGCTGGGCGATGATCTCGTCTCGGCTCGCGGGATCGAGGTCGGGCATATTTTCTATTTCGGCACCAAGTATTCCAAGGCCATGAACGCCGTAGTGGCCGGGCCTGACGGCAATGATGTGCCGGTGGAAATGGGGTCCTACGGCATTGGTGTGTCCCGGCTGGTCGGTGGTATCATCGAGGCGTCTCATGACGACGACGGCATTATTTGGCCCGAGCCGGTGGCGCCGTTCGACGTTGGCCTGATTAATCTCAGGTCCGGCGATGAGGCGTGCGACCTTGCCTGCGAAGACCTTTACGCAAAACTGCAAAACGCCGGCAAGGATGTCCTTTATGACGAGCGGGATGAACGCGCCGGCGTCAAGTTCGCCAACATGGACCTGATCGGGCTGCCCTGGCAGTTGGTGGTCGGCCCGCGCGGATTGGAAAACGGTGTCGTCGAGCTCAAATACCGGGCGACGGGCGAAAAGGAAGAATTGTCCGTGGATGCCGCTCTCAACAAGCTGACCGGGTAGGGCGGCATGTTTTGCGCCTTCGAATGGATGGTGGCCATGCGCTATTTGCGGGCGCGCCGTCAGGAGGGCTTTATATCGGTCATCGCCTGGTTCTCGCTACTCGGCATTGCCTTGGGCGTCGCCACCTTGATCATCGTCATGTCGGTCATGAATGGCTTCCGTCAGGAACTGCTGACCCGCATCCTCGGCATCAACGGGCATCTCAGCATCTATGGGGAGACCCGCGACCTGACGGGCTACGACGCCCTGGCCAAAGAGGTTGCGACCGTGAATGGCGTGGACAAGGTCACCCCAATGATCGAAGGTCAGGTCATGGCGACCGCCAACGGTCAGGCCAAAGGCGTTTTGGTCCGGGGATTAAAACCCCAGGACCTGCGCGACCGGGAGATCATTGCCGACAATATCCTCACGGGGAATTTGGCGAATTTTAAGGGTCAGGACAGTGTGCTGATCGGTAATCGGCTGGCCCGCAGCATGAATATCCGGGTGGGGGATCAGATCACCCTGATATCACCCAAGGGCGGTGTGACTGTCTTCGGCACCGTGCCGCGCATGCGCGGCTATAAGGTGGTGGCGCTATTCAACGTCGGCATGCACGAATACGATTCCAGCTTCGTCTTTATGCCCTTGGAGGCGGCGCAACGGTATTTCCAAATCCCCGGCGGGGTGAACTATTTGGATGTCCTAATCACCAAGGCGGACGACGCAAAGGCACGGGCGGCTGATGTTTACAAGACCGTCAAGAGACCGATCCGGGTATTTGACTGGCAGCAGACCAATTCCAGCTTCTTCAACGCAATTCAGGTGGAACGGAACGTCATGTTCCTGATCCTGACCCTGATCATCGTGGTCGCTGCGTTTAATATTATCTCCAGCCTGATCATGCTGGTGAAGGACAAGGGCAGGGATATTGCGATTTTGCGCACTATGGGCGCGACCCGCGGCATGATCATGCGGGTGTTCTTTATTTCCGGGGCAAGCGTTGGCGTGATCGGGACGCTCGGCGGTTTTGTCCTGGGCCTGTCCTTCGCCACCAATATTGAAACCATCCGACAGTGGATCCAGGGACTCACCGGCACCGAACTATTTGCCGCCGAGATTTACTTCCTGTCGCAGCTTCCGGCGGAAGTTGATCCCACCGAGG
>JAYQGD010000551.1:0-2301 GCA_038140415.1 Rhodospirillaceae bacterium | reverse complement strand
TTAAGATACATCCCATCCGAATTGCGCCGAAGTCTCAGCACCAACGAAAATCCCCGATTGGGAATAAACGGAAACGGATGAGCGGGGTCCACCGCCATTGGCGTTAGTACGGGAAAAAGCTGCTCCTCAAAGTAATCTTTGAGCCAAGAATTTTCAAATTTCGATAACTCGCTCGGCTGGGCAATGACAATTCCGTTTTCTGCAAGCTCTGCTTTTATTTGCAGCCATTGCATCTGCTGTTTGTCCATCAGCGCTCCGGCTTTTATCCGAATCGCTTCCAGTTGCTCGGCCGGGGTCATGCCGTCAACGCTGTCGGTCGTAACGCCCGCCTCGACCTGCCCTTTTAGACCCGCCACCCGGACCATGTAAAATTCGTCCAGGTTGGATGCCGAAATCGAGAGGAACTTTAAGCGTTCTAACAAAGGGTGAGACGGGTTTTCCGCCTCCTCCAAAACCCGAAAATTAAACTCAAGCCAAGAAAGCTCCCGGTTGAGGAATCTCTTGGGTGAATTTAGGCTTACCGCGCGTTCTTCTATCTGAGTTGGTGTCGTATCCATGCAGACCTTAAAATACTCGAAATCATGCCCCGACCACAATTCCCCATCCAATTTGGCGGGGATCGCCGTAAAAGGCTCTTACTAACATGAAGCGCCTCTATCTCCTGCGTCATGCCAAGTCGAGCTGGAACCAATTGGGGCAAGAGGACCACGAAAGGCCTCTGAACGAAAGGGGCAGAAAAAATGCCTTAGAGATGGGGCGCTACATGCGAGATAACAACTTCGCGCCCGATCTCATTCACAGCTCCTCGTCTGAACGCACGAGAGAAACTTGCTTTATCTTGTTGTCCGGGCTTGGGTTGGAAATTTCCTGCAAATTTACCGAAGAGTTGTATCTGGCGACCGTCGCCACCATATTGACTCAGATACAAGGAGCTCCGGATCAAAGTGAAGCCCTGATGTTGATTACCCATGCACCAGGCATTGCCGATGCGGCCGTAATGCTGGGCCAAACGGGCAACGACGAGGCTAGAAAACTTGTGAAACAAAAGTACCCGACCGGTGCATTAGGGATATTTGATTGCGAAGTTAATTCTTGGAAGGACATAAATCCGCAAAGTTGCCGTTTAATCGATTTTATTCGTCCCAAATATTTGCCCGGTAATTCCGAATGACGGATCGGGTATAGAAGGTCCATTCACATTGAGCTATCGCCCCTTGGCCAACATTGAATAAAACAGATGCCGAAAGTGAAAAAAAGAACTGCCCCTCGAAAAAAGCTCGCTTCAAAGCGCAAGCCGGGCCGAGAGCTGTCAGCCTTGATTGGAGAACACCGGGACCTATCACAAATATTGGAAGGGATCGGTCAGGGTTATGCCCTTTGGGACGAACGCGTCAAACTCATTTTCAACAATAAGAACTTTAAGGCGCTGTTTGGCAAAGACAGTGGTATCCTCGAAGACACCCCCGGACGGTCAACAGTTGCCAAAGCGCTTAACAAACGGATTGTCTCTCCTAGTAATAGAAAAGTCGGCGAACTCTTTAGGGCCGTAAGATCGACAAAAATAAATCTTTCGGCAAACGTCGAATATCAAATGATGGATGGTAAATGGATAGTCCTGGAGTCCGTTGAAGTTTCGAACGGCCTTGCGGTCACCACGGTCTACGATATTTCCCCAATCAAGGAACAACAGCTTTCGTCTGAACGAGATGCTTAACGGAACACCCAAATGGCGGTGGCCATTTCCGCGATGACGTCTGGTGCCGTGGTGATCAATCCAAATATACCGGATGATCCAATTGTCTATGCCAACAAGGCCTTTGTCCCGCCAACAGGCATGACCATCAGCAACGTGCTGGGAGCGCCTTTGAAGCGATTGTTTCAAAGCCAAATCTCCGCCAAAGATTTAAATGACAAGCTCAGGAACTTAAGCAACGGTCAGTCCGTTGTCCTTTCATTCAAAAATCAAGAACGGGCCAGTGATACGCGATGGCTTGAGATCAGGTTGGATACTGTCAAGGGAAACAAAGGACAAACCAATTACTATTTGGGCATCCAAAATGACATTACTGCCCAACTGTTAGCCGAGAGAGAACTCCAAGCAAGAATGGAACGCCAAGCCGCCAGTGCGGAATTTGGCCGGAAGGCCCTGGCCGGAGATAATTTGGAGTATCTATTCGATGAAGCCTTGCGGCTACTTGGTGAAACGCTTGGCATCAAATATGCCGGTATCGTTCAATTTAAAAATTCTGCCGCCCAATCGGAGATGGTCACAGGGATTGGATGGCAGCGTGGGACCCGGGG
>JAYQGD010000550.1:0-2301 GCA_038140415.1 Rhodospirillaceae bacterium | reverse complement strand
GACCATCACATCCCGGATGCGCCGGTCGACAAAGGCCCAGGTGTTTTCGCACCCTTCCGAGTCATCAGCCAGCCAATACAGAATGGCCGAGGTATAGACCCCGGTAAGTAGCGCCCGCTTTGAATAAAAGTTGAAATCCGTGGCATTATCGCCGGCGGCATACCACATGGCGTTGACCGTCTCGTAGGTCAGCTTTGCCGCGATGCCGACCCGGCCCGGCAGGGACAGAAACGTCATCATCTTGCGGATCGCTTCCCGGTGGGGGGCGTTTTGTTTGAGACGGATACGAATGGCCGCGGCGATCCGTTCGCGCACCGGCAGTTCACCGATCCCGGCCTCCATCAGACCCAACAGCATTTGCCGGTCCGCATAGTCGGAATAGTGTTTCGCCAAATCCAATGGACCTTTGGGGAACAGTTCCCGGACGGCCCCAGTGTCCAACCTCAGGGACGAAGCCCCGGCCTTCAGCGCCTTGTCGGTCCAGCCGTCGAACACCACGTTCGACAAGGTGGCCAGCAGCAATTCGTCCCGTTCCCGTTGCAGGCTAGTCATCGTCGCCGTCCCCGGCCCGGTCGCTGCCTCTGATGATCATGTCGCGATTGCGGTTGGTTTCCTCGGAAAAGCCCAGAAGCGACATATCGGTCATGCGCATCGGGTAGAGGATACCGTCCAAGTGGTCGCATTCGTGCTGCACGGCACGGGCATGGAAGCCGCGGGCCTCCCGCTCTTCCTCGGTGCCGTCCAGATTGGTCCAGCGGTATTTGATATGGGTGTAACGGGGTACTGCGCCCATCAACTCCGGCACAGACAGACAGGCTTCCCAGTCCAGGTCCATCTCTTCGCTTTGCGGCTCGATCACCGGATTGATCATGACCGTCAAATCGGTGGCTTCCAGCTCCTCGCCCTCGTCCACCCGGCTTTCGGGCACGAAAAACAGCACAATCCGCTTGGAAATGTGCACTTGCGGCGCCGCCAGGCCAATTCCGCCTGAATCCTCGAGGGTTTCCAGCATATCACGGACCGTCACCGCGACTTCGGGGCTGGTCGGGTCTTCGACCGGATCCGCCACCCGATGCAGCACGGGATGTCCCATTCTGGCGATTTTCAAGATAGCCATGGGGTCAATATGCCGGGTTTAAGCCCCGCCGTCCATGCATCAGAAACCCCGGAAAAATGCGGTTCTGCCCTTCACAAGGGCGAATCTGTATGATAGAAGGCCCACTCTTCGAAACCAACGACTTTAAGGAGTTGATCTAACGTGCATGTAACTGTACGCGATAACAATGTTGACCAGGCCCTGAAGGCGCTGAAGAAGAAGATGCAGCGCGAGGGTGTTTTCCGGGAAATGAAACTACGGCGCTCTTACGAGAAGCCGTCAGAGAAGAAAGCCCGGGAAAAAGCGGAGGCCGTGCGCCGGGCCCGCAAGCTGGAACGCAAGCGTCTCGAACGCGAAGGCTTCTAAGCAACATTCACCCCAATTCCCTAATGTAAAAAGGTCCGGAAACTGTCCCGGACCTTTTGTGCTGTCTGGATGACGGCTTTGGTTAGCTGTTGGTGACTTCCAGAACCACGGCCATGCCCGTATCGCCGGCGGCGCAGCCGGTAAACAGGCCCTTACCACCGCCGCGCAACACCAGTTCCTCGATCAGCTCAATCACGCCACGGGTGCCCATGGGCGCCTGGGGATGGCCCCAGACCAGGGTACTGCCGTAATTGTTCATCTTGTTGATGTCGAAGCCGGTTTCCTTGGCGAAATAGATATCGTTCACGGCGAACGGATTGTGGGTCTTTACCGCATCGATGTCGCCGATCTTCAGTCCGGCCATTTTCAGCGCCTTATCGGCCGCCGGCACCGGGGCCTCCGGCATATAGCCGTAATCCGCCCGCGCCATACCAAAGCCCAACAGATTAATGACAATGTTCTTGTCCTGGCTGAACTCGGCCGCCCGCTCCCCTTTGGTGATCATCAGGCAGGCGTTGCCGTCCGCCGGATGGGTCTGCCCGGCAAAGGTCACCGTGCCGCCCTCCATCACCGGTTTCAGGGTGGCGATCTTCTCCGGGTTCGGTCCCTGGACGCCTTCATCGCCGTCCATGTTGGCTACGGTCTTTCTGAAGTTGGCCGAGGGCACCTCGAACGGCAGGGTCATGTATTTCTTTTGGAAGGCGTGATCGTCGGCCAGGGCGTCCTGATACTGTTCTTGGCGGCGGAGAACCACCGTGTGCTGCTGCTCCGTCGTGATCTGGTGCTTCTTCGCCACGTTCTCGGCGGTCACCAGCATGGAATTCCGGCCGATCGGGTCC
>JAYQGD010000549.1:0-2317 GCA_038140415.1 Rhodospirillaceae bacterium | reverse complement strand
TTCGGCTTCCGGGTCGAGCATTGGACCGATGGCGATCTGTTGAACAACGCCTCGGCCACCGGCGTGAATCCCTATTCCAACCGCTTCTCCACCCAATGGGGCGTCACCGAAGACGAGCGGCTTTAATCCCATGTTCGCCGACCGCTTCATCGCGCATCGGGGCGGCGCGGCCCATGCGCCGGAGAACACTTTGTCGGCGGTTCGCGAAGGCGTCGCACGGGGCGCCAAGTGGATCGAGGTGGATGTCTCCGTCCTGGGCGACGGCACCCCGGTGATCTTCCACGATGAAACCCTGGAGCGGACCACCAACGGCGCAGGCAAGCTCTCCGAGCAGAACTGGGACGAGGTCGCCAAACTGGACGCCGGATCCTGGTTCGATCCGAAGTTTGCCGGGGAGCCGGTGCCCCGGCTGTGGGAGCTGCTGGACGTGGTGGCCGAGCTGGACCTGGGCCTCAATCTGGAGCTCAAAACCCATCATGGTGAGGGCGAGGCGCTGGTGTCGGCCGTCCTGCCCGAATTGCGGGACGCGGAACTGGCGGCGGACAAATTGCTGGTCTCGTCGTTCGATCACGATGCGCTGCGGACCTTTCGCCGGGGCAAGCAACGTGCTGCCCTGGCGCTGCTCTATTGGAACTTTGCCGAGGATTGGCGGAAAACGGCGGCGGCGTTGAACCCGATCGCCGTTAACCTGTCGGTCAAGAAAATCACCGATGCGGACATTGCCGCCGTAAAAGCCGCCGGGCTGGAGCTTTATTGCTACACCGTGAATGATTTGGAAACGGCCAAGTCCCTCTTCGCCCGCGGCATCGACGGCGTTTTCACGGATGTTGTTTTCTAGGGCGACGCTTTCAAGCGTCGTGCCCGAGTTGGAACCGATGACAATCGGGACCAATTCTCGGGTATCCATAGACTAACGCCGTATGGTTCCCCGACAATCGCTTCGCGAGTCGGGGATGACGCAGAAGAAGAGACGGTCAACGCAGAATCGGCCCTTGACCAGTCGCCGCCGGTGGCCTTGAGTCTCTCTCAACCAAACCAAGGGAGACACGCTCATGCATTGGGCTTCACGCCGGGAAAAATTCCGGGAAATCATCAACGGCGACATCTGCGTTCATCCGGGATCGGTGTTCGACCCCTTGTCCGCCCGGATCACCGAAGACGCCGGCTACGAGGTCGGCATGCTGGCCGGCTCCGTCGCCTCCATGGCGGTGCTGGGCGCGCCCGATCTGATCGTATTGACCCTCTCCGAGTTCGCCGAGCTGGCCCTGAGGATCAACCGGGCGGGCAACCTGCCGCTGATGGTCGATGCCGATCACGGCTACGGCAACGCGCTGAATGTGCGCCGTACGGTCGAAGAGTTGGAGACCGCCGGCGTCGCCGGGCTCAGCATCGAAGACACCGACCTGCCCCAACCTTTCGGCAGCGTCGGCGCGACCAAACTGATCCCCATCGAGGAAGGGGTCGGCAAGATGCGCGCCGCCCTGGATGCGCGCCAGGACTCGTCTCTCGTCATCGCCGGGCGCAGCAGCGCCGTCGCCGTCACCGGGGTGGACGACGCCATTGCCCGGGGCCTCGCCTATCAGGACGCCGGGGTCGACGTCATGTTCTATCCGGGCATCAAGTCCCGGGATGAACTGGACCCCATCGCCGACGCCTTAGACATCCCCATCTTCCTCGGCGGCACGCCGGCTGAACTGGCGGACAAGGAATACCTCGCCTCGCGGGGTGTCCGCATCGCTTTGCAGGGCCATCTGCCGTTCATGGCCTCGGTCAAAGCGGCCGCCGATGTCATCAAAGCCTTGCGAGAAGGCACTGCGCCTAGTGACATCACCACCGCCGCGCCCGGTGATCTGATGAAGGCGGCGCGCCGGGACGGCGACTATGATAAGTGGATGGAAGAGTTCTTAAGCTAGGCTCAGCAAGGCTTTAAGGCCTATAATACACAAAATAATTGTAGTTATAGGTGTTCCGGCTTATCCTCCGGGTGATTGTCCGGATTTGAGTTGGAACAAAAATATTTTTTTGTTGCGGCCCCTGGGCTATCCCAATGAAGAGAAAAGGGATTCCGGAACAGGCGGCCATCCATGACTTCAACGCAGCATACCGTCGACACCGCCCCGCCCGTGGCGGACGAGACCAAGTATACCACGTGCTACATGTGCGCGTGCCGCTGCGGCATCAAGGTGCACCTGAAGGACGGCAAGGTCCGCTATATCGAAGGCAACAAGAACCATCCGGTAAACAAAGGCGTGCTCTGCGCCAAGGGTTCCGCCGGGATCATGCAGCACTATTCCCCGGCCCGGCTGACCAAACCCTT
>JAYQGD010000548.1:0-2318 GCA_038140415.1 Rhodospirillaceae bacterium | reverse complement strand
GCGCCCAACTGGTTGATGTTGCGCCACGCGCCGCCGAACAGCCAGACGACGACGATGGCCATCAGCACATAGATCGCCAGGGCGGCTTGCACCACCGGCGTCCGCCAATAGGCCCGGCCCAGTGACGAACGGAGAATGGCTTCGGAGCGGAACGAGGTGATCACCACCCAGCAGCCGGCCGGCAGGTTCAACGGCACCAGGGAGGTGATGAGTTCTTCCTGCCCGTCTTCGCCGCTGAAGCGCGTGGCCTGATCCAGATTGCCGTCGCAACTGTCCTTGAGTTTGTCGAAGAGGCCGGTGCGGTGCAGGGTCTCGCCCTCCGCCTGCAGGCTTTCCGCGGACAGGTGCGGCCAGGCGGCGATCAGGAAAAACCGCTTCGGCCCGGTGGGAATGTCGGGCCGGATCAGCAGCTTGAGGCTCAGATCACCCTGGCGGCCCAGCTGGGACAAGCTCTCATTGAGCGCCGCCGCCGCCGCCGGGTTAAACGCCGCCGGCAGATCGGCCTGAATGGCGGCCGAAATCAGTTGACCGTTGCGTCCGATGTTTTCCAGCAGCAGACGGTTCTTTTCCTCATCGGCAATACGGAACTGATTGTAGAGGATGATCGGCACGGCCAGGAAAATGACCGTCAGGACCACGAACTTAAACGTATAGGTCCGGCGGAACTGTCCGAACTTTTGCAGCACGCGGGAGCTAGCCGGCATTGTGCCGCCACCGGTAGCCGAATCCGTGATAGTTCTCGATACTGTCGAAGTCCGGGTCCAGGGCCTTAAACTTGTCGCGAATGCGGTTGATGAACTTCCGGACGTTTTGCCGGTGCCCTTCGTCTCCCTGTCCGGCGACAAAGCCTTCGCCCCGGACCGCGTCATAGAGCTCCCGGTAGCTGACATCGTTGCCGCCGCCGGTGGCCAGCAGTTCGATCATACGGAACTCGCTGATGGTCAGCGGCACCTCGGTCTCTTTCCAGTACGCCCGGTGCCGGCCGGGCTCGAGGCGCAGGGGGCCGGTGTCTTGGAGCGCCGCCGCATCATTTTCGGTTGTCTCCCCGCCGCCTTGGGGCCGGGCCAGGTTCAGCTCGATCCGTTTCTTGAGAATGGCGAAGCTGCGGGATTTTTCGATGAAGTCCACGGCGCCGCCGATCAGCGCGGCCTCTTCATAAATTTGCTCGGAGAGGACCGTCAGGAAGATCACCGGCAGATCGCAGCCTTTGTCCCGCAGGGCGCGAAGCACCTCGATCCCCGTCATGCCCGGCATCTTCCAGTCGAGAAGGACAAGTTCGCCGTCGATCCCCGTTTCCAGAGCCTCCAACATAGGCGGGCCGCCGTCGAACTCCTGGACCTCGAAACCGGCGTCGGTCAGGTTGCCGGTCAGGGATTCCCGGAACAGCTCATCGTCGTCCACGATGATGATTTTGGCGGTGTTGTGTGCGTTGCTCATTGGTGGCTGCTGTTGCGTCTTTTAAGAATTTGCCTGCCGACGGATGTCGGTCAGACAGTTTTTCACCGGCTGGTCGGTGGTATTACTTTCTGACGTTTTAAGATCATAGGCCAGGGTGCGGAGTTTCTTGTCGCTGACATCCATATAGAAAAACAAATCCAAGGCGCAGGTGTCGGTGCGGTATTCCCAGACCACCGCCGGCGGCGCCTGTCGCACGTCTGTCGCGCCGCCTAAAAAATGTGTGACCTGCGCCTCGTCCAAACCGACCAGATTTTCCGGAGTCACGTCCGGCGTTTTCTCAGCCGGTGCGGGCGCATCGGGTTTCCGGCCCGGCGTGACCAGCAGCCGCCCGGACTGTGGCGCCGGCATTTCCGCCACCACGGGAGCCGCTATAGGAAGACTGTCCGCCCTTATGGCCCTTGGACCCGTGATTGCCGCTGCCGGCGGTGGAGCCGTTGCCGCGCAGAATGCCGCTGTCGGCAGTCTTATGGCTTCGGCCGCCACGGCCCGACTTGGCCTTATAGGTATCGCGGTAGCTGTTGCCGCCGCCCACGCTGCGGGCAGAGCCGTTGCCGTTGGTGATCACCATGGCCCGGCCCTTCGAATAGCTGCGGTTGGTTTTGGTGCTGTAGCGGTTGCCACGCACCTGTTTCGACCCGGCAGCGCTGGTGGCCGCGGCCGCTTCGGTCTCGCCGCTCGATGCCGTGTCGCCCGAGGATGTGGTGTCGCCCGTGGAGGCGGTGTCACCGGCCGGATCGGTTTCAAGCGCGGTCCGGTTGGCCCGGTTGGACTTGGAAATCACCTGGCCCAGATTCTTCTCCTGGATCAGACCTTCGGCCTGCATCTCCTTGAAGATCTGGCCCCAGCCCTTGCCGGAAGAC
>JAYQGD010000547.1:0-2324 GCA_038140415.1 Rhodospirillaceae bacterium | reverse complement strand
TTTGGTCAAGGCGCTGTGGTGGTGCGCGAAACCCCGGCGCTTTTGGGCGAAATTGACGTGCCGGGGCTGATCCGGGACTTGGCCGATGATCTGGCCGAGTTTGATGCGGCGCTGGGCCTCAAAGGCCGGCTGGAGGACGTCTGTTCAACCATGGCCTGTCACGGCAGCGTGCGGGCGGGGCGCAGGCTCAACGGCGAGGAAATGAACAGCCTGTTGCGCCAGATGGAGGCCACGCCGCACTCAGGACAGTGCAACCATGGCCGGCCCACCTATGTGGAGCTTAAACTAGCCGATATCGAAAAACTGTTCGGTCGCCGCTAAGCGACTATTAAATTTAGCTATTTAATTTCCGGGGCGCCGAATTCGTAATCGTCCGCGCAACCGCCCTTCTCACCGATCCAGGCGCCCCAAGCATTGCCGTCGCCCAACATGTGGCGGCGCAGACGCTGCTGATAGTCGGTTTCCTTCTCCTGCTGGTTGGATTGTCCGGCCGCCGCCGTCAGGACGGACCGACGGAACGCCTGGTTGCTGACAACTTCGGCGTTTGGCCGGTCAATTTCCAGCCGGCGCAATAAATCGCCTTTCGGAGAGCGGAGATCGACAACCACGATCCCGTCCTCGTCTCCATTCCTGACGGTAGGGCGGAGTTGCACCAGGCCGATCCGTTGCAAATGAACGGTGACGGCATGACGCACGTCCTGGAGGGAAAGTTCTTCCTTGCCGTCGGGAAATTCGATTTGGGCGGTGCAGGTTGCATCAACACCCGCCGTACGGGGTGATGCCTGCGCCTCGGCAACCGGTGTCACCGCCAATATCGCCAAAAACGCCGCCAAAACGGTCATTAATTGTTTCATTTCTTAGGTCCTCTTCATTCCGAGACGGCAGACATGATCGATTCGATCCCGTCTGTATGTGATCCTCTTCACTTAAAGGATAACGGAGCCTCCGCAAGGTTCCGTCTCCTTCAATTGCGAATATCTGGTATGCGCGGATAGAGTTTAAGCAAGGGTCAAGAAGCGGAAAAACGCCTCGCCATAAGCCCGCTCGTTCATCTGGCTGAATGCGGGCGGAAACGCGAGGTCCTCATCGCTCCCGGTCTCGATCGCAATTGTGGCTGTTTCGGCCAACCAGGCCCCGGAAATCAGGGTGTTCAGGGCCGGCGGGATCAGCCCTTTACCGTACGGCGGATCGAGAAAGACCAGTCCGGCCGGCGGATAGCGATCCGGACGGGCCGGCAGCCGCGTCGCGTCCCAGGCTTCGATCGCCGTCTGGTCTCCCATGCCGAGGGCGTTCACATTTTCGTCAATGACCGTCCGGGCGGAGCGGCTGTTCTCCACAAACAGGGCCTCAGCCGCACCCCGCGACAAGGCCTCGATCCCCATCGCGCCGGAACCGGCGAACAGATCAATCACGAAAAGGTTCTCGAATTCCACGTCTTGGCTGTGAGCCAGGATGTTAAACACCCCTTCCCGCGCCCGGTCCGAGGTTGGTCTTGTATCCCGGCCCTTCGGCGCGGCAATGGGCCGTCCCCTATGACTTCCGCCGACGATGCGCATGCTTGCGCTCCAGCCCCAATTGTTCGCGCAGCGTCTTTTGCCGGACCTCCTCCACCTCGCCCCGGCTCAGATTGCCGAGCTGGAACGGTCCATAGGCAATGCGGATCAACCGACTGACCGGCAGACCCAAATGCTCCATCACCTTGCGGACTTCGCGGTTCTTGCCTTCCGCCAGACCCACCGTCAGCCAGGCATTGGCCCCCTGCTGGCGATCCAGGGTCGCCTTGATGGAGCCATACTTCACGCCGTCGACTTCAACGCCTTTCTCCAGCTTGGCCAGCGCTTCCTGATCCACCCGGCCGTGCACCCGCACCCGGTAGCGCCGCACCCAGCCGGTGGACGGCAGCTCCAGCCGCCGCGCCAATTCCCCGTCATTGGTGAGCAGCAGCAATCCTTCAGAATTCAAATCAAGTCGGCCGATGCTGATCAATCGCGGCAGGGTCTCCGGCAATTTCTCGAAGATGGTGGCCCGGCCTTTCGGATCACTATTCGTGGTCAGCAGACCGGATGGCTTGTGATAACGCCAAAGCCGGGTGTCTTCTTTTTCCGGCAACGGCTTGCCGTCGACCAGGACATGATTCTTCGCGGTCACGGTCATGGCCGGGCTGTCCAGCACCTTGCCGTCCACCTTGACCCGTCCGTCGGTGATCCAGCGCTCCGCCTCCCGGCGGGAACACAGGCCTGCACGGGCGATCACTTTGGCGATCCGCTCTCCCTTGTTCCGGTCTGCGGTGCTATCCGGCGGCATGAACGAACGCCTTTACGATT
>JAYQGD010000546.1:0-2325 GCA_038140415.1 Rhodospirillaceae bacterium | reverse complement strand
CCCCGAGAATCTGCGCGATGCGGACGTGGCCGTCATTTGCAATCCCAACAACCCGGATGGAAGGACGATCTCTTCGGACGACGTTTTCGCCGTTGCGGAAGGATGTACGGATGATAGCCGGTGGGTTGTTGTGGACGAGGCCTTCGCCGATACCGAGCCCGAGATCAGCGCCGTCCCACAAGCCGGGCGCGAAGGCGTGGTCATTACGCGGTCCTTCGGCAAGTTCTTCGGCTTGGCCGGCGTGCGGCTGGGTTTCGTCATCGGCAGCCATGGTTTGATAGACCGGCTGGTGGACGCCGTGGGCCCGTGGGCCGTCGGCGGAGCGGCGCTGGAAATCGGCACACGGGCGCTCAGCGACAAGGATTGGATTGCGGAGACCCTGGCGCGCTTGGCGTCGGCGCGGTCCTCATTGGATGCCGAATTACGGCAATCGGGGTTCGACATCGTTGGCGGCACGGATTTGTTCAGATTGGTCCAGCACGACGAGGCAGAGGCGTTGGTCACCCACTTGGGCGAACGCGGCATTTTGATCCGGCCCTTTGCCGACGCGCCGCAGCTCCTGCGCATCGGCCTGCCGCGAGACGACGACAATCTCGCCCGGCTCAAGTCCGCGCTCGCCAATTTTTCCGACTAAACCCGATCAATCAGGTGAATGAAGGAGCCGGCGACGCTGCCCGCCTGGAGCCCAGCCTGATGCGAATTTTCGCCCAGCGCATCCCACACCGTGAAGAGGGGGGTGGCATCGCTGTTTGGCGTTTCTGTGTAGCCGGCGTAATGGAATTCATGCCCGCGTAGTTTTGTGCCTGCGGTCGCGAGGACTCCATCATAGAGAACATTAATCAGTCGATAGCCCAGGTGGAGCTTTCGCTTGGAGAAATCGGAACTCAGCGGCAAGAGCCCTGCCATCGCATGGGCGTTGCCGTCGGCGTCGGTCAGGCTTTCGCCCAAGACCATGTAGCCGCCGCATTCCCCCAAGATGATCTTGTTGTTTGAGGCGGCGTCTCTCAGTCCGCCGAGAAAAGTCCTGTTTCCGGCAAGTTTGGCGGCATGGAGTTCCGGATAGCCGCCCGGTAAGTAGACCGCATCGCATGCCGCTGCGGGGGCTTCGTCGGCCAGGGGTGAGAAAAAGGAAATTTCCGAACCGGCGCGTCGCCAGCTGTCCAGGATATGCGGGTAGACAAAGGCAAAGGCGTCATCCCTTGCGATGGCCATTTTTTGACCAAGGGGCGGGATCGCCGGGGAGTCGGCGATAGCCGCAATCTTGGTCGTCGTAGCGAGGTCAGCAATCCGGTCCAACTCGACCGCGCCGCCAATGATATTTGCCGCTGCGTCCAGCCAGGTCTCCAGGTCCCCGTGTTCCCGCGCCTGAACTAATCCTAAGTGCCGGCTGGGGAGGTCCAGGCGGGAATCATTGGGCACGTATCCCAGGACCGGCACGTCGCCCCCGTCCATGGCGCGAGCGAGGATGCCTTCGTGGCGGGGACTGCCGACCCGGTTGAAGATCACGCCGGCGATTTGCACACCTTTCCGGTGCTGGGCGAATCCTTCAACCAACGCGGCGGCGGAGGCGCTCTGGCCCTTTACGTCGGCGACGAGGATCACCGGCCAGCCCATTTTGGCGGCGGCGTCAGCCGTGCTGCCCGTGCCGTCCAGCGCACCATCGAAAAGACCCATCACCCCTTCGGCGATCACCAAGTCCGCGTCTGACGAGGCTGCAGCGACTTGAGCGTTGACCGTCTCCTCCCGCATGGCCCACATATCCAGGTTCAAACAATCCCGCCCGCTCGCCAGCCGGTGAAAATCCGTGTCGATATAGTCGGGCCCGATTTTAAGGGAGCCGACCGCGCCCCCCGCGTTCGTGAGCGCCCGGATGAGGCCTAGTGTAATGGCCGTCTTGCCGCTGTTTGAGGCCGGCGCGGCGGTGATCAGGCCTTTAGGCATGCTCACCGTCATGTGCTGAACCAGTCGAGGCGATCCCGCAACGCCACGATGGGGCCGACGACAATAAGGATCGGCGCCGGCAGGTCGGCTTCTCTCAGCGCAGTGGCACAGTCCGCCAGTGTGGAAACGACGACCTGCTGGTCGGCCAGTGTTCCCCGGCTTATGATCGCCACCGGCTCATCGCCAGTGCGGCCGGCGTCCATCAATTGATTGGCGATGTCATCCAAGTGGGTCGCACCCATGTAAAAAATCAGCGCGGGGGACGCGTTGGCCAGCGCTGGCCAGTCAATATCGTCGGGTACGCCGCCCGAGGCATTGTGGCCGGTTATGAAGGTGACCGCCGTGTTGGCGCCCCGCGTGGTCATGGGGATGCCGGCATAGGCC
>JAYQGD010000545.1:0-2325 GCA_038140415.1 Rhodospirillaceae bacterium | reverse complement strand
CCCAGGAGACGACAAAGACCGTGTAGCCCTGCTCCACCGACCATTTGATGAAGGAGTTTTCTTCACCCAGATCGAGGATGTAGAACTTGTTGATCCACGGCGGCACGATCAGCAGCGGTTTTTTGTAAACGTCCTTCGTCGCGGGCTCGTATTGGATGAGCTGCATCAACGGTGTCTCGTAGACAACACTGCCCGGCGTGGTGGCCAAGTCCTTACCCACAACAAAATCATCGGGGCGCGTGTGCCGGGGGCGCAGACCGCCGGAGCCGTTCTTCAGGTCCTCGGCCAGATTGTTCAGGCCCTGCACCAGATTGGCGCCCTTGGTTTCCTGAATTTCCTTCAGCACATCCGGGTTGGTCAGCGGAAAATTGCTCGGCGCCAGCGCGTCCACGATCTGTTCGCCATAAAACTCCACCTTGCGGGCCGTATCGTCGTCCAGACCTTCCATGCTGGAGAGGTACTTCTTCATCCACTTGCTGTTGAGGAAGTAGGATTCCTTGATGAATTCAAAGACCGGATTGTCGGTCCAGGCCTCGCTCCGGAACCGGCCGTCACGGGTGCCGTTCTCTGACGGCCCCTCTTCCTGGTTCATCAGCCGGGACGTGGTGTGCATCCAGAGCTTTTGGTAGTCCTGCCAAAGCTCCATCTGGGCGGCCATGATCTTATCCTGATCAAGTTTGGCATTGGCCATGTCCTGCATGGCATCCATCGGGTTCTGGACGTTATTTTCCTTGAGGGCGTCCGACGCCGTCTCCATGGTGGATTGCAGATTCTTGTTCCACATATCGGACCAGTTGGTCATCGCCTCCTGCCAGGTCGAGGCCATGGTGTTCACAGACTCGATCCATTGCTGGGCGGCTTCGTTCTGAGACGATTTCGGGGCGTCGGACATATTTTAATTCCTCAAGTTAGTCTTATCAGTACATATGCTGGCCGCCGTTCACGGACAAGGTGGAGCCCGTGATGAAACCGGCCTCGTCGTCTGTCAGGAACAGGATCGACCGGGCGATTTCGCTCGCCTTGCCGAGACGGCCAACGGGGATGCGCTCAACGATCTTTTCCAGGACCCGCTCCGGCACGGCGGCAACCATATCGGTGTCGATGTAGCCGGGTGCGATCGCGTTGACGGTAACACCGGCGCCGGCGCCTTCCTGGGCCAGGGCCTTGGTGAAGCCGTGGATGCCGGATTTGGCGGCGGCGTAGTTGACCTGACCGTACTGGCCGGCCTGACCGTTGATGGAACCCACGTTGACGATGCGGCCGAACTTGCGCTCCCGCATGCCTTCGATCACCGCGCGGCTCATGTTGAAGCAGGAGCCCAGGTTGGTGTCGATCACGTCTTTCCAGTTTTCAGGGGACATCTTGTGGACAGTGCCGTCCCGGGTAATGCCGGCGTTGTTGACCAGCACATCGACCGGGCCGAGATCAGCCTCGACTTGGGCCACGCCGTTCATGCAGGCGTCGAAGTCGGACACGTCCCACTTATAAATGCTGATGCCGGTTTCGTCGGCGAAGGCTTTCGCCCGCTCGTCGTTGGAGCCGTACACGGCTGCAACCTTGTATCCTTTGTCTTTCAGTGCGATGGCGGTGGCCGCGCCGATGCCGCGGGTGCCGCCGGTAACAATAGCTACGCGACTCATGATCAGTTTCCTCCCAATGAATTCTGCTCACCGCTCATCATAGCGGCGACCAATACAGAACATAAAGAAAAACGGGAGCGCCTGATTTCTCAGGAAGCTCCCGTTTCAATTACCTGGCCAACTCTATCGGCCTCGGTCCAACTTAAGCCGTGTAGGGCTTAACGAAAGCTTCGACGGAGCTTTCGACCTGCGCTTTGATCGGCGCAATGGCCTTGGACATCGTGTCGGTGGTGATTTTGTTCAGCTCGGTGGTCTGAGCAATCACCCGGTTGACCGCGTTGTTCATGGCTTCGAACTGCACATCAAGCAGGTCCTGCGGGGTCTTCACCGCGTAGAACTTTTCGACGATGTCGGCGTTCTGGGCAGCGGCCTTCTTGGTGTAGTCGAGCATTTGGTTGTAATAAGCCTCGAAACCGGCAAACGCGGCGCCATAAGCTTTGGTGCAGGCGTCCAGATTGTCTTTACCGGAAGCAGCCATCTTATCATAGCCGTCTTTCATGGCGTCCATGCTTTCCTTGCCGTAGGCAGAGGCGTTCTTGTAACCCTCGGCAGCAGCTTCGCTGCTCATGGAGATTACGGTTTCAACGGTTTCCTTGCCGACGTTGGCAATGGTTTCAAAGGTTTCAGCGGCAGTTTCAGTGGCCGTGGAACTTTTAGCTTTCGCTTTGGTGGTCATGGGTTATTC
>JAYQGD010000544.1:0-2327 GCA_038140415.1 Rhodospirillaceae bacterium | reverse complement strand
ACGCCGGCCAATATGGCCGTTCCAATGACTTGAACTTTCACCCCACCACTCCGTTTGTCGAGTTGGCTTCCCTTAGGGGACCAGTCTTAGCGGTGAAGTATTAAAGGAACCTTTACTATATATAGTAGGATCAGGCGGTTCTGGCCTGCCAGATATGGGCGCGCCACTTGATCGCAATAAGGACCGTCAGCGCGATTCCGATGCCGCTGTAGAGATCGACGAAGGATACCCACCCAAGGCTTTCGATAAGGAAGCCCGATCCCAGCAGACCCAGGGGCACGCCGTAAATGCACAGCACCCGGATGCCCATGACCCGGCCACGGACCATCTGATCGGTGACGCTTAGGATCGCCGCGTTCATGGAGACCATGCCGATGCTGTGCGCGATGCCGGTGAAGAACAAAACCACCATGCCTGCCTCTAAAGTGTCAAAGCGGGCGAAGATCACCAGCATCACATGCCAGCTGATCAGTCCCACCACACAGAGCCGCGCCGCGTAGCGGCGGCCGCTGACCCAGGACAAAATAAATGAGCCGACCACAGCGCCGAAGGAGAAGGTGGCAACCAAGCTGCCCAAGACGGTGATGTCTGCCTTCATGACTTCCTTGGTGACGAAAGGGAGCAGCCCGTGGGTGATCGGAAAAGCGGTCAGGTTGACCAGGAAGGCGAGCCACATGATGGCCAGAACCGCCGGCGCCCCCCAAATATAGACCAGGCCTTCCTTGATATCGGCCAATTGTGAGGGCTTGCCGGCAGCCGCCCCGGATGTTTCCGCCTGATCGCGTCTTGGATGGGCGCGGGTCACGCCCAGGGTGAACAGGGTGCTGACCACATAGACGGCGACAACGAAGATATAGGCGATATCCATGCCCAGGGCGGCGAACAGACCGGTGCCGGTGAGCGCGCCGAATACCCGGGCTGCATCCACGGCGATACGGGATATGCTGGTGGCGCTCATCAACAGTTCGGACGGAATGGAATCGCCGATCAGCGCATTGCGGGTCAGGATATCGGAGGGCTGGATGAGACCGGAGACGAAGGCGACACAGAAAACCAGATACGGGTTTAAAATACCGGTCCAGGCCGACACCAGAATAATCCCGGCAAGGATGCCCAGGAATCCGCGCATGGAGGAGAGAACCTTGCGCCGGCCGAGCCTGTCCCCCGCCAGACCAACCCAGGGGGAAAACAGGGTGCCGATGAAACGAAGCGCCCCGTAAACGGTCAGCATGACCACGGAATCTGTCTGGGTGTAGATGTACCAGCCCAGAATCAGGGCTTCCATCTCGAAGCCGAGGGACACGAATAAGTCTCCCGGAAACTGATACCGGAAACTTTTCACGCTGAAAGGCGCGAACGGGGTCACTCTCTTCTGTTGGCTCAAAAACCGGTCCTGTCAGGAAATTGCCACGGGAGGGAATATCTTAAGTCCGGAAACCGCCCGCGCAATCCAATTCGATGCAGGGGGCTTAGACCTATCCGGCGACCCGATCCAGGCTGACGCCTCTTGTGTCCATCTCGAAATCCAGGCCTTCCACCGGCGGCCGGGCATAATGCCACGTGAGTCCCAGCGGCGCGGCTTGGCGCGCTTCAAAGGCGGGCTCCAGCAGCGGGTGGATGTCATGAACGGAATAGACTTGCGTGGCCGTCGTCTCCGCCCAGGATTGGCCCAGTGCCGCCATCCGGTTTTCCATCGTGTTCAGCACATAGGCCGACTTCTCCGCCATGGCATCCGGTGATGTGTCGCCCAGCCGAATGATCCGCTCCTGATAGCTGCCCTTACCCTCGGGCGCTTCCGCCGAGCCGGCGATGACGAAGCTTGGGCCGGCATCATTGGCGGGCACCGTATATGAGAAGGCGTGAAAGCCGGGCTCGGCAGGTTTTTGGATTTCCGGGCAGACGTTGGACCGGGCGACGGGGTTCTCCTCGTCCTTGAAGATGCCCCAGTTTTCCAGCGTGCCCACATACACCCGGTTGAAATCGATGAACCCCTGTTCGGTAAACGGCGCGGGGGACCGCAGCTCGCAGGCGCAGAAAGCGGTCAGCGACTGGCCGGCGGCCTGGATATGCTTCTCTATATAGGTGAATCCTTCGGCGATCGGCACGGGTGACCGGAACCGCACCCGCTCAATGGCGAAACCGGGCAGGGCCGCCACCCCAGCCGAATACTGAAACGGTCCCCGCACATACTTGTAATTGCCGGGCTGAAAATCATTGGCTTCCAATTGCGCCATATCCATTCCCCCTTTTCTATTCCGCGTCCGGCCGGGCGGCGATCAGGTTGACCCCGGCGATGGTCATCACGGTGACACCGTCCTGGTTAATCA
>JAYQGD010000543.1:0-2333 GCA_038140415.1 Rhodospirillaceae bacterium | reverse complement strand
ATGACTTCTGGAAGGACCACAAGGGCGCGCAGGTGAACGCCATCCGCACCCGGACGCTGATCGAAAAGTCCGACATCGTGGTGGTTAAGTTCGGCGAGAAGTACCGCCAGTGGAACGCCGCCTTTGACGCGGGCTTTGCCGCTGCCCTCGGCAAGCCGATGATCATCCTGCATGACGATGATCTGACCCACGCGTTGAAAGAGGTGGACGCCGCCGCTCTGGCCGTCGCCAAAACGCCGGATCAGGTGGTGCGGGTCCTGGATTACGCCATTAACGGCAATCTTTAGGTCTCAGCCGGGCGCGCGCAAAGACCGAAGCGCGATCTGGAACAGGCTGAGCTCGACAAAATCGAACGCCGTGTAGGGTTCGAACGGCGCGGCGAACTGGACAATCACTAATCCGTGCCAGTCGCCCGTTTCCGTCATGCTGAACACCTCGTCGAACCGCAGCACAGCGGAGCGGGCTTGGATTAAGCCGTCCCGCTCAAACCCGTGATTTTCGATTTCCAGGCGGCGCTGTTTGGCCTTGGCGAAGGCGACAAAGATCACCGCCGGATCGACGTCGTAATCTCCGAACACCATATTGAAGAAGATCGGCGAGCCGAACGCGATGTCAGCCGCCTTCACGGTGAAATCAAAAATAAATAACGCGTTGTTGGGCAGCTCCGGGCCATTTTCGTCCGGCCAGTTTTTGCCGTCCGCCGCCGTCGACAGCGCCAGGTCGGTCCAGTTGGAGCCCTTGGTGCCGTCGTTAATGGAGAAGCACCCCCTGCAGAAATTGGCTCTATCCAAAATTTCCGTCGGCAAGCGGTTGTCGAACTCATCATCGGCGAAATAGGCGACCCGGCCGTCCTTGTTGAGATCGGGCAGAAACTCGCCGGGATCAAGACGGCCATTGCCGTTGGTGTCCGCCGGCGGTGCGTTGATGATTTGATAGTGGCCCCGGACCAAGCCCTCGGTGCTGGTGAAGCCGAACCCGTCCTTGTCACCGATCCGAATAAAGCGGAAGGACTCCGCCGACGCTGACCCGGCGAACATCACGCCCAACAATAATGCTGTCAGCAATACTCTCATAACCCCACCATGGTGCGGATGCTGGCCGGCGTTTCGCCGGCGGCCCGCAACTCCTTCAAGGTGAGGGACTTATCACGTTTGGCGTAGCGCCGCCCGTCCTCCCCGGTCAAAAGGTGGTGAAACCGGTAGTCCGGCGCCTCGAAACCCAGCAAGGCCTGCAGCAAGCGGTGCACATGGGTGGCGGCGCGCAGGTCTTCGCCCCGGCTGATCAGTGTAATCCCCTGCAGATGGTCATCGACGGTGACTGAGAGATGATAGCTGGTCGGCGTGTCTTTGCGGGCCAGCACCACATCGCCGAAAATCTCCGGCGTGGCTGCGGTCTCGCCGGCTTCCAGATCGGTCCAGGTAAGGTTAGCCGTTTGCGCTAACGCGGCGGCCATATCCAGCCTCAAGGCGTGAGCCTCCCCGGAACTGATCCGGGACTGCCGCTCGTCTTCCGAGAGCCCCCGGCAGATGCCGGGGTAGATCGGACCGTCCGGTCCCATCTGCGCATCTTGCGGCGCGGCGCCGGCGCTTTCGATCTCCGCCAGAATGTCTTTCCGGGTGCAGAAGCAGGGATACAAAAGTCCCCGACCCTCAAGTCTTGCCAACGCTTCGGCGTAGTCCGCCAAATGATCCGACTGGCGGCGCACCGGGTCCTCCCAGGTGAGCCCCAGCCACGCCAGGTCGTCTTTGATCGACACTTCAAATTCCGGCCGGCAGCGGCCTTGGTCAATATCTTCAATCCGCAACAGGAACCGTCCGCCGGCCGCCGCCTCATAGGCGAACAGCGCCGAATAGGCGTGGCCCAAATGCAGATGACCCGACGGCGAGGGCGCAAATCGGGTGACAACGGCAGTCGATGGGGAAACTGTGTTGGGCATTCCTGCTCAATACCGCTAAATTCGGGGCCTGTTAAGAACAGAAACGAAAGTCTTTGTCTTATGCCCGATCTTCCCGAACTCGACGGACCCGAATTCGGCCCCGCGTCCGAGGGCGACATCAAGCAGTTGGTAATCCTGTGTCATGGCCTGGGCGCCGACGGCAACGACCTGATCGGCCTCGCCCCCTACTTCGCCCGCACCCTGCCGGACGCCAAGTTTATCTCGCCCAACGCGCCCTTCGCCTGCGACATGGCTCCCTTCGGCTATCAATGGTTCAGCCTGCAGGAACGGACCGAGGAGGCGATGCTGGCCGGCGCGCGCCTGGCCCGGCCGATCCTGGATAAGTTCATTGATGATCAACTGGCCATGCACAATCTGACCGAGGACAAGCTGGCGC
>JAYQGD010000542.1:0-2342 GCA_038140415.1 Rhodospirillaceae bacterium | reverse complement strand
GGACCTACCGCTGCGGGCTAAAAGCGCCGGACCGGCTGGTGGTGCGCATGGCGACGCGTGTCGGTGGCGCCGGCGGGTATCTCCATTGGCAGAAATACAAGGCCAAGGGCGAGAAAATGCCCTGCGCCATCGTGCTCGGCTGTCCGCCGTATGTGGCCTTCATGGGCCCGCAGAAACTGCCCATCGGCATGGATGAGATCGACGTGGCCGGCGGCCTGGCCGGCGAGCCCATCAACATGGTCCGCGCCAAGTCGGTAGACTTGATGGTGCCGGCGGAATCCGAAGTGGTGATCGAAGGCCTGATCGACCCGACGGTGCTGGAACCGGAAGGGCCGTTTGGCGAATCCCATGGCCACGTGGCCCTGGAAGAATTCAACATGCCCATGGAGGTCACCGCGATCACCATGCGTAGGGACGCTGTGATCCCGTCCTACATCAGCCAGGTGACCCCGTCCGAATCCAGCGTGATTAAGCGGGTGGCTTACGAGCCCCTGTTTCTCAATCACCTGACCAAGGAACTGAACGTGCGCGGCGTTAAAAAAGTGGCGCTGCATGAACCCCTGACCGGGCTTCTGCGGGTGACCATCATCGTCATGGAGAAGGGCGTGCCCAAGACCGAGGTCTGGCGCGCGCTCAACGGCGCGGCCTTCTACAAGGGCGACATGGGCAAGATTACCATCGCCGTGACCGAGGATATTGATCCGGACAGTGCGGACGCGATCCTCTGGGCCATGGCCTACCGGCTGAACCCGATCGAAGATGTGCAGACCATTCCTCACCGGGGCCAGGGACACGGGCCCAAGCGGGAACACACGGGCGAGGAAGACAGCACGCTGTTGATTGATGCGACCATGAAGTCCGACATGCCGCCTCTGGCGCTGCCGACCAAGGAGTTCATGGAGAAAGGCAAGGCGCTGTGGGAGAAACTTGATCTGCCGGCGCTTCGGCCCGAATCCCCGTGGCACGGGTATTCTCTCGGTGACTGGCATCAGATTTGGGAAACCGCTGCGCAGAACGCCGCCAAGGGCGACTATCTGAAGAACGGCGAAGTTTCCCTGACCCGCCAGCAGAAGGATAAAGACTTCCCGCCGGAAACCTCTGTCCGTCAGGTCGAGGATGGATGGGACGAGGACTAAGCGTCCGGTCTTGGTGTCAGTCGAATGAAAGCCGCTCCCTTTGATCATATTGCCGCCACCTCGGCGGAGCATGCACTGCAGTTGTTGAGCGAGGCCGGCGATGACGGCACGATCCTGGCCGGCGGCCAGACCCTGGTGCCCATGCTGGCCATGCGCTTGGCGCGGCCGTCTGTGCTAATCGATATCAACGGCATTGAAGATTGGGCCGGGATTGATGGGACCGGTGATGCGGTGCGGATCAAGACGGCGACCCGGCAAACGGCGGCGTTGAAATCGGCCGTCATCACCGAGAATCTACCCTTGCTGGCCAAGGCGTTGCCCTGGGTCGGCCATCACCAGACCCGGAACCGGGGAACGGTCGGCGGCAGTATTGCCCATGGCGACCCGGCGGCGGAGATTCCCCTGGTGGCCGTGGCGCTGGGCGCGGAGATTAATCTACAGTCGGTGACCGGCGCGCGGCTTATTGCGGCGGATGCGTTTTACCAAGGCCCGATGATGAGTGACCGGAACAAAGACGAAATCCTAATGGAGATCGATTTTCCCATCTGGCGGAAGGCAGGGCGCACGGGCGCGGGCTTCCACGAGGTCGCAGAACGTCATGGTGATTTCGCCGTGGTTTCCGCCGGCGCGCAAGTTCTCTTGGATGATGCCGGCGTTTGCCAAAAAGCGGCGATTGCGGTCGGCGGGGTGTCAGGCACACCGGTGCGGCTGCGGGATGCGGAGGCTAATCTCACCGGTAATATGCTGAGCGAAAGCCTGATCGATGTGGCGCTCGCGGATATTGGTGATCAGATGGATCCAGCGGATGACCTGCATGGCAGCGCGGATTACCGCCGCCGGGTGGCCCGGGTGCTGATCGGCCGGGCGCTGGCGGATGCGGTTGCCGATGCCGGGGGGAGCCTGTCATGAGCCGGCGCGATATCTCTCTCACCGTAAACGGCAAGGACGCCGCTGCGCCGGCGGAGCCCCGCATGACGCTGTTGGATTTTCTCCGGGACGAACTGCATCTTTCCGGCACCCATATGGGCTGCGAACACGGGGTCTGCGGTGCGTGCACTGTCATCGTGAACGGAGAACCGATCCGCTCGTGCCTAATGCTGGCGGTACAGGCCGACGGCGATACGGTGGAGACCGTGGAGGGTCTATGCCAGGAAGACGGAGAACCGGGTCTTCTGCAGGATGCGTTCCGGGACGCCCACGGTATGC
>JAYQGD010000541.1:0-2343 GCA_038140415.1 Rhodospirillaceae bacterium | reverse complement strand
GTTCTCGGCCATGGGAAAGATGCCGGAGGCATAGGCCCGGAGCAGGATCTCGGGTGTTAGTTTGAAACGGTCTTCGGACTGTCCGTGCTCGCTCATGCGTCTTAGTTGGTCAGGTTCGCCGCCGCGCGCAAGGCGAACTCATAGCCCTGGCTGCCGAAGCCGCAGATCACGCCCTTGGCCACGCTCGAAATATAGGAATGGTGGCGGAATTCCTCCCGCTGGAAAACGTTCGAGAGGTGGACCTCAATCACCGGCACGCCGCAGGCCAGCAGCGCATCGTGGATCGCCACGGATGTATGGGTATAGGCCCCGGCATTCAGGATAATCGCGCTTTGGCTGCCGCCGGCCTCTTGGATCCAGTCGACGATCTCGCCTTCGGTGTTGCTCTGGCGGAAATCAAGCTCAAGACCCAGCTCGCCGGCCAGGCTCCGGCACTTCGCCTCGATATCGGCCAGGGTCTCCGAACCGTAAATTTCCGGCTCCCGGGTCCCCAGCATGTTGAGGTTGGGGCCGATGATGATCAAAACGCTATTTGACATATGTCGCTTCCCTTGATGGGGCGGTTATACCAGCCCCTGCACGGAAAGTATCCTAGGAACCCCGGATGAATGAAGAATTAATTGCCGTTCAGGCGCGCGCCGCCTTGCATGTTGCATGGCCAGCCCCGTCGGCACATACTTGGCCCACTGGTTTTAACGAAGAATACGGAACATATCCCGATGCATATTACGCTGAACGGCGAACCCCATAATTTAGAGGCGCCGATGACGGTTGCTGGGCTCCTGGGCGAGCTTGGCCTCGACACCAAAAAGGTGGCGGTCGAACGCAACTTGGAGATCGTGCCCAAGTCCACCTATAGCGACGTGGACCTGGCCGATGGCGACCGGCTGGAAGTCGTGCACTTTATCGGCGGCGGCGCGCCGGAAGGGGCGGGCGCTGCGCCAAAGAAGGACACGTTCGAAGTGGCGGGGAAGGTTTTTTCGTCTCGGTTGCTGGTCGGCACCGGCAAGTACAAGGATTTCGAGGAGACGGCGGAAGCGATTGAAGCCTCCGGTGCGGAGATTGTCACCGTCGCCGTGCGCCGGGTGAATGTCACCAATCCGAAAGAGCCCATGCTGGTGGATTATGTGGACCCGAAGAAATACACCTATCTGCCCAACACGGCCGGGTGTCACACGGCGGATGATGCACTGCGGACCCTGCGTCTGGCGCGGGAAGCCGGCGGCTGGGATTTGGTGAAGCTCGAGGTCCTGTGGGATCACGTGACGCTCTATCCGCACATGACCGAAACCCTGAAAGCGGCCGAAGAGCTGATCAAAGAAGACTTCAAGGTGATGGTCTATTGCAGCGATGATCCGGTCATGGCTCAGCGGCTGGAGGATATGGGCTGCTCTGCCATAATGCCCCTGGGCGCGCCCATCGGCTCAGGCCTCGGTATCCAAAACCCGGTCGGTATCCGGTTGATCATCGAACAAGCCAATGTGCCCGTACTGGTGGACGCCGGCGTCGGCACCGCCTCCGATGCGGCGGAAGCCATGGAACTGGGTTGCGACGGCGTGCTGATGAACACCGCGATTGCCGAGGCCAAGGATCCGATCGCCATGGCGCGGGCCATGAAGCATGCTGTGGAGGCCGGGCGGCTTGCCTATCTGGCCGGGCGCATGCCCAAGAAAATGTATGCCGATCCGTCCTCGCCGCTTGCCGGGCTGATTTGAGCGACCCGTTTTTAGAGGCGCAACGACTCCATAACGCCGGGCAGTTGGTCGAGGCTCAGGCCCTCTATGCCGAGGTGATCGAAGACAATCCGACCCACGAGAAGGCGCTCTATCTGCTGGGCACGGTGCTGGCGCAGCGCGGCCGGTTTGAACAGGCCGTGGCGTTCCTGCGCCGCGCCATTGACGAGAATCCGGAGAACGCGGTCTATCACACCAACCTGGGCGTCGCGCGTCAGAACCTGGGCCAGTTGGACCGGGCCAAAGCGTCCTTCGACCGGGCGATCAAGGTCGATCCCAACAATGTGGATGCGTATTACAATCTGGCCAAGCTTTACCGGCAGCTCGACCTGCCCTACGCGGCGCTAATGACCTACGAGCAGGTGCTGTCATTAGCGCCTGAGCGAACGGACGCGCTGGTCAACATGGGCAACATCCTGGATGAGGAAGGCCGGCTCGACGAGGCGCTGGCCTGTTTCGAGCAGGCGGTGAAGATCAATCCCAAGGCCGGCCGCGCGTATATCAATCTCGGCAATCTCTACCGGCGGATGGGGGAGGCCGACAAAGCGGTCAACGCCTATGACGGGCTGATCCGGCTCCGCGCCCACGGCGGCATGCGGATCAAAAGCGC
>JAYQGD010000540.1:0-2349 GCA_038140415.1 Rhodospirillaceae bacterium | reverse complement strand
CGGGATATTGGCCTCAATCTCCTGCTGGAACAGTTCCTGTCGGCCATGTATGCGATCGCGCTGTCGCTGATCTTTTTGATCTTCCCGATCAAGCGTAACACGGAAAAGACCAGCGTGCCGTGGTTCGATTGGCTCTCGGTCATTGCGCTGCTGATCATCGGCGCCTATCTGGCGGCGATCTTTCCGGACCTGCAAAGCCGGCTGCCGGATAATCCGCTGGACGCAAAGCTCATCTCAATCATCCTGGTTTTTCTCAGCCTGGAAGGCTTGCGCCGCTGCGCCGGCTATTCCCTGCTGATTATCGTCCTCATATTCATTATCTGGGCGATGGTCGGGCATCTGGTGCCCGGCGATCTGGAAACCCGCCGGGTCGGGTTCCTGTTCTTTATTTCTTATATCGGGCTGGACAGTTCCGGTCTGTTGGGCCTGCCCATGGTGGTGGCCACCAGCATCGTGTTGGCCTTCGTGTTCTTCGGCCAGTTGTTGATGCGGTCCGGCGGCGCCCAAGTTTTTAACGATGTGTCCCTGGCCTTGATGGGGCGCTACCGGGGCGGCTCCGCCAAAATTTCCATCACCGCGTCCAGCCTGTTCGGCTCTATCTCAGGCGTCGCCGTCTCCAACATTGTGGCGACGGGCATTGTCACCATCCCGCTGATGAAGAAGGCCGGCTTCTCGCCCCGCCTGGCGGCGTCGGTCGAGGCGGTGGCGTCCACGGGCGGTCAGTTGATGCCGCCGGTGATGGGCGCGGTCGCCTTCCTGATGGCCGACTTTTTGGAAGTGCCGTACAAGGAAATCGTGCTCGCGGCCCTGGTGCCGTCGCTCCTCTATTACGTGGCCCTGTTTATCCAGGCCGATCTGGAAGCGGCCAAGGGCGGCATTGCCCGGGTCGACGAGGAAGATATCCCGAAGCTGATCGATGTGATGAAGACCGGCTGGTATTTCTTCCTGCCCTTCGTTGCCCTTATCGTCGCGCTTTTCAATTTCAACTGGCGGGCCGAAGCGGCGGCCATGCTGGCGTCAGCGGTCGTCCTCGCGATCGGCATGGTGATCGGTTACAAGGGCCGGCGGATGACCCTCAAGGACGTCTGGGACTCGATCCTGGGTACCGGCACGGCGATCCTGGATATCATGGTCATCGTCGCCGGCGCGGGCTTCATCATCGGCACCCTGCAGGTGACCGGGCTCGGTTTTGCCTTTACCTCACTCATCGTCGACATCGGCGGGCAGAACCTGTTCGTCCTGCTCATCGTTTCGGCGCTTATGTGCATCGTCCTCGGCATGGGCATGCCGACATTGGGCGTTTATGTCCTGCTGGCCATTCTGATCGCGCCGTCCCTGGTGGAGGTGGGTGTGACGCCGCTGGCCGCCCATATGTTCATTCTGTATTTCGGCATGATGTCGCTGATCACGCCGCCGGTGGCGGTGGCGGCCTTCTTTGCCGCGTCCATTGCCAAGGCGCCGGCCATGGCGACGGGCTGGACCTGTATGCGCTTCGGCTGGACCGCTTACGTGGTGCCGTTCCTGTTTGTCTTCTCGCCCAGCCTGCTGTTGCAGGGCTCCGGCTTTGAGCTGGTCCGGGATGTGACCACCGCGATCATCGGGGTGTGGCTCCTGTCCGTCGGGATGATCGGCTACTTCACCCGGCACGTGAATTGGATCGGCCGGATCGCTTTCCTGGCCTCGGGGGCGTTGCTGTTGACCCCGACCAAGCTGCTGCCCGGTTTCTACACCGACTGGGTCGGATTTGTCTTAGGCGTGGTTCTGGTGGTCTACGAGGTGATGGCCGCCCGCAAAATGCGCGCCGCAGGGGCGTGAGCCCATGGTGAACACGTTGCTGCCGACAACCCTGGTCGGTTCTTATCCTCAGCCTGACTGGCTCATCGACAAGGAAAAACTCCTCGGCAAGGGCCCGCCCCGGGTCCGCATGAAAGACGTCTGGAGGTTCGAAGATGATCTTCTCCAAGACGCTCAGGACGACGCGGTCCGTCTCACCGTAAAGGACCTGGAAGACGCCGGCGTCGATATCCTCACCGATGGGGAGGTCCGCCGGGAAAGCTATTTCAACGAGTTCGCCAATGCGCTGTCCGGGCTTGATCTGGACAATCCGGGCGAGGTCCTGAGCCGGCTCGGCAACCCGACCCTGGTGCCCCGCGTTGTCGGCCCCATCGAGCGGCCCAAGCCGGTGGTGGTCCGGGACGCGGAATTCCTGCGCGCCCAGACCGATCATCCGATCAAAATCACCGTGCCCGGCCCGTTCACCATGACCCGGCTGGTGCAGGACGATTATTATAAGGACGAGAAAGCGCTGCTCGGCGCCTACGCCGATGCGGTGAACCAGGAGCTTAAGGA
>JAYQGD010000539.1:0-2361 GCA_038140415.1 Rhodospirillaceae bacterium | reverse complement strand
TCGCCCATCTCCCCTTCCAGTTCCGCGCGGGGCACCAGGGCGGCGACCGAGTCGACAACCAGCACGTCGATGGCGCCGGAGCGGACCAGCGTATCTGCGATTTCGAGAGCCTGTTCACCGGCGTCGGGCTGAGAGATCAGGAGATCCTCGACATTGACGCCGAGCTTCAGGGCATAAGACGGGTCCAGCGCGTGTTCCGCATCGATAAAGGCGCAGGTGCCGCCTTTTTTCTGGGCTTCGGCCACCACATGGAGCGCCAGCGTGGTCTTGCCCGAGCTTTCCGGGCCATACACCTCAACCACCCGGCCCTTGGGCAAGCCGCCGATGCCGAGCGCGATATCAAGGCCGAGAGAGCCGCTGGAGATTGCTTCCAGCTCCACCGCGTTTTCCTGCTGGCCCAGCTTCATGATAGAGCCTTTACCGAAGGCGCGTTCGATCTGGCCGAGGGCGGCGTCCAGTGCTTTGGATCTATCCGAGTTGTCTTTTTCCACGAGGCGAAGGGCCGATTCAGTCATTTGTCGTTCTCCTTATTCCATAGGGCCTACACTGTTGCAATGGAGACAGTTGTACATGTTTTGTTCTAATCGGCAAGAGATTTTTTATGTTATTGATAATTATGGCATATTTAGCATATGTTCCAAATTTGTTCACAAAATATAGCGGCGCATATATCCCCTTGACGCATGTACAAGAGAACGGATCAGCCGCTCCCCGCACAGGCGATTCTGGGCTCAGTACCCCTATGGCGGGGCCAGAGAGGGTTTTTTTGGGAGCCACCCACAAGAATGTGCGAGCCCCCATATCCCCCGATCTTGTTTTCCGCTATTCTCCGGCGCGTTATGCCCAAATCCCGCACCTCTCCCGGCAGTAAGAAGAAGACGCCCCGGCGCAACCCGCACGCGGCGGCGCTGCGCACGTCCAAGCTGTTCGCGCCCAAGGTGGTGCCGGACAAGGGCCGCTATACCCGCAAATCAAAGCACCCGAAGGACCCGGTGACCGACGAATAGTGCCGCGCCGCCCCTCCCTGGCATCCTTCTTGCGGTTAATTCCCCAAGCCTTCGGGCCTGAAAAGGCTCTAAAAAGGCACAAAACGATATGGTTGGAATTGGCGTGAAAGGAAAAAACCCTTGCAAGACAATGGTATAAAGGCCTCGACGGGGACCCAGCAGATTTTTCAGCGGATCTACCAGCAGGCGGATTTGGACCAGTCGAACGGCCTGAGTTCCAGCGAATTCGCCAATCTCACGGAAAAAATTGCCGGTTTGGGCGGCGGGGAACTGCCGGGCGGCATGTCGGAGACGCTGTTTAATCACTTTGACAAAGATAAGAACGGCGAGCTGACCTGGAACGAAATGCGAGGCCAGCACGGCTATAGCGTCGGCCAGTACGCGGAGCCCGAAGAGGCGGAAGAACTGGCCGTCAGCACGGTCAAGCAGATGCTCCGCCAGGCCTTCGAGGAAATCGACGAGGAAAACAAGCCGGGCATGCACCTGCGGGAATTTACCTCGGTGACCAAGCCTGATGATAAGGAGCCCGACCGCTTCGCGCCCGAGGACGGCAATGTGCCGTTCAGCCGGGTGGACCGGAACGGCGACGGCAAGCTGACCCGCGATGAAATTCTCGCCCGCCAGGAAGCGGAACGCCAGGAGACCCTGGCCCGGCTCAACGGCGGCCTCAGTCCGGATATTCTGCGCAGCCTGCTGGGCGTTGAAGAGGGGTAGTCTCTACCCCGCCATGACCTCTTTCACCTTGCCGGCGAGTTCCTGCAGGCTGAACGGCTTGGGCAGGAAGTGGAGGCTGGCGTCTTCTTCGATCTCGCCGGGGATCGCATCTTCGGCATAGCCTGACATCAGGATCACCTTAATATCCGGCAGTTCTTCCTGGACCAGCCGGACCAGCGTGTGCCCGTCCATGCCCGGCATCATCACATCCGTGATGATCAGATCGATCGGATTGTCGAATTCATTGATCACGTCCAGCGCATGTTCGCCGTCCATGGCCTCCAGCACGCGGTAGCCCTTGTTGGTGAGCGCGCGGGAGCCGAACACCCGGACCGCGTCCTCATCTTCGACCAGCAGCACCGTCGCCTCGCCGGTGAGGTCCCGCTCGTCAACGGCATGTTCATCGGATTTGCCCACCTCGGAGATTTCCGCGCCGAAGGCCGTAGCCTCGGCGGCCGAGAAGGCCGGCAGATAGATGGAGAAGGTCGTCCCCTCCCCCAGCGCGCTGTCGACAAATATATAACCGTCGGACTGACGGACGATGCCGTAGACCGTGGCCAGGCCCAGCCCGGTGCCCTCACCCACGCCCTTGGGCGAAACGACCGGCTGGCAGAGGCGGGTGAGGGCTGCCTGGGCGGGG
>JAYQGD010000538.1:0-2363 GCA_038140415.1 Rhodospirillaceae bacterium | reverse complement strand
AAGCACATCCTGCCCAACGCCATGGTGGCGACCATCACTTTTATGCCGTTCATCCTGTCGGGCTCGATCACCAGTCTGACGGCGCTGGACTTTTTGGGCCTCGGCTTGCCGCCGGGCTCGGCGTCCTTGGGCGAGGTGTTGAACCAGGGCAAATCCAATTTGCAGGCGCCGTGGCTCGGCATCTCCGGGTTTATCATTCTGGCGATCATGTTGAGCCTGTTGATCTTTATCGGCGAAGCCGTGCGCGACGCGTTCGATCCCCGCAAGACGTTCCGGAACTGATCCATGGCCAATCTTCTTACCATAAAGGATTTGGCGGTCAGTTTTGGCCGGAACACGGAAAAGGGCGGCCGCGAGGTGCAAGCGGTCAAAGACGCGTCCCTGGAGATCGAACGGGGCGAGATCGTCGCCCTGGTCGGTGAATCGGGTTCCGGCAAATCGGTGACCGCGCTGTCGGTCATGCGGCTATTGCCGTATCCGCTGGCCTGGCATCCCCAAGGCAGTATCAAGTTCGACGGCAAGGAGATCATAGATTCGTCGAAGGCCGACATGCGGACCATCCGCGGCAACCGCATTTCCATGATCTTTCAGGAACCGCTGAATTCCCTCAACCCGCTTCACAGTATCGAAAAACAAATCGGCGAGGTGCTGCATCTGCATAAGCGCATGACCCCGGCCCAGGCCCGTGCCCGGATCGAAGAGTTGTTGGACTTGGTCGGGATGCCGGACGCCAAATCACGGCTCCACGCCATGCCCCATGAATTCTCCGGCGGCCAGCAGCAGCGGATCATGATCGCCATGGCGCTGGCCAACGAGCCGGAACTGCTGATCGCCGATGAACCGACAACGGCGCTGGACGTCACCGTTCAGGCGCAGGTTTTGAAGCTGCTGCGTGAGTTGACCGAGAAACTGGACATGGGTCTGCTGCTGATCACCCATGATCTGGGCATCGTCCGGCGCATGGCGCGCCATGTCTATGTCATGCAGGACGGCGCACTGGTGGAACATCAGGACACCGAGGCCCTGTTCACCAATCCCCAACACGAGTACACCCAGCGCCTTCTTTCCGCCGAACCTTCGGGCCGGCCTGATCCGGTGCCGGAAGGGTCTCCGGAGGTGCTGGCCGGGCGGGACGTCAAAGTCTGGTTCCCGATCAAGAAAGGCGTCATCCGCCGGGTGGTCGGCCATATCAAGGCGGTGGACGGCATTACCCTCAATCTTCGGGAAGGCCACACGTTGGGGGTTGTCGGCGAGTCCGGCTCGGGGAAATCCACCCTCGGCCGGGCGCTCTTGCGGCTCGACACCAGCATGGGCGAGATCGAGTTCCAAGGACAAGATATTCAGGCCCTCGGCTGGAAGGACATGATGCCGCTCCGCCGGGAAATGCAGATCGTGTTTCAGGACCCGTTCGGCTCCCTCAGTCCCAGACTGTCGGTCTTCCAGATCGTCGAGGAGGGGCTGTTGGTGCACGGGCTCGGCGGCACCTACGAAGAGCGCCGCGCCTTGGTGGCGGAAGCCTTACGGGAGGTCGACCTGGACCCGGATAGTATGGATCGCTACCCCCATGAATTCTCCGGCGGTCAGCGCCAGCGCATCTGTATCGCCCGCGCACTGGTGCTCAAGCCCAAAATGATGGTGCTGGATGAACCTACATCCGCGCTGGATATGTCGGTGCAGGCGCAGATCGTTGATCTGTTGCGCGATCTGCAAAAGAAGCACGGGCTCGCCTATCTGTTCATCAGCCACGATCTCAAGGTCGTCCGCGCCCTGGCCCACGATCTGATCGTGATCAAGGGCGGCGTGGTGGTGGAGCAGGGAACCGCCGATCAGGTCTTCGACAATCCGCGGGAGGACTATACCAAGGCGCTGATGAAAGCGGCCTTCGAGATCGAAGCGGACGAAAGCGGCGTGGTGTCGTTCTAAAACAGCTGAAAGTCGGGCGCCCAATAGGCGATGTAGAGAAGGCCGGCGCCGAGGAACAGCCGGTATATTACAAACGGGGTGAAGCTGGCCCGCTTGAGCCAGACCATCAACAGGGCGATGGCGATCAGGGCAAAGCCGAAGGCCATGGCGCCGACGGTAAGGGCCTCGCGCAGCAACACCTCGTTCTGGCTTTCATAGAGTTCCCAGCCCTTCAACGCGCCGGCGGCGATAATCACCGGAATGGACAGCAGCAGTGAAAAGCGCGCCGCATCCTGGCGCTCGACACCGAGAAACCGGGCGGCCGTCATGGTGATGCCGGCGCGGCTGGTGCCGGGGATCAGCGCCAGTATCTGGAACAGGCCGATAAAAAAGGCGCCGGCGAAGGTGATGTGCTCGATCCGGCTGATGGTCATATTGACCTTGTCGGCGATGAACAGGAG
>JAYQGD010000537.1:0-2368 GCA_038140415.1 Rhodospirillaceae bacterium | reverse complement strand
GTTCGGCAGCCCGGATCACCCCAAAACCCGGCACCTGGTCTCCGGCGTGGTGGCGGGCATCGGCGGCTACGGCAACTGCGTCGGCGTGCCGACCGTCGGCGGTGAGTGCAATTTCCATCCGGCCTATGACGGCAACATTCTGGTCAACGCCATGACCGTGGGCATCGCCGAGACCGACAAGATTTTCTATTCCGCCGCCACCGGCGCGGGCAACCCGGTGGTCTATGTGGGCTCCAAGACCGGGCGCGACGGCATCCACGGCGCGACCATGGCGTCCGCCGAGTTCTCCGAGGACTCGGAGGAAAAACGCCCGACCGTGCAGGTCGGCGATCCGTTCACCGAGAAGCTGCTGATCGAGGCGTGCCTGGAGCTGATGGACACGGATATCATCGTCGCCATCCAGGACATGGGCGCGGCGGGGCTGACCTCGTCTTCGTTCGAGATGGCGTCCAAGGGCGGCGTCGGGGTGGAGCTGGATTTGGATCAGGTGCCGGCCCGGGAAGAATGCATGACGGCGTACGAGTTTCTGCTGTCGGAAAGCCAGGAACGGATGCTGATGGTCCTCAAGCCCGGCGAGGAAGACACGGCGCGCAAAATCTTCGAGAAGTGGGAACTGGATTTCGCCATCGTCGGCCATCTGACCGACACCGGCCGCATGGTGATCCGCGAAAAGGGCGAGATTGCCGCCGACCTGCCCATCGATCCGCTGGCGCTGGCGTCGCCCGAATATGACCGGCCGTGGGAGCCGACGCCGGCCCAGCCCGTCCTCGCCCCGGAAGACGTGCCGGCGGCGGAGAATCTGTTGGACGCGCTCAAGAGCATCATGGCGTCGCCGGACATGTGCTCCAAGCGCTGGATTTGGGAACAATATGATCATCTGGTGATGGGCGATACAGTGCAGCGACCCAGTGGCGACGCCGCCGTGGTGCGGGTCCAGAACACACAGAAAGCGCTGGCGATCACCACAGATTGTACGCCGCGCTATTGCCTGGCCGATCCGGTGCAGGGCGGACGGCAAGCGGTGGCCGAGACCTGGCGCAACCTGACCGCCGTCGGCGCCACGCCGCTGGCGATCACGGATAATATGAACTTCGGTAGCCCGGAACGCCCGCCGATCATGGGGCAGTTTGTCGGCGCCATCGAAGGCATCCGGGACGCCTGCAATGCGCTCGACTTCCCCGTCGTCTCCGGCAATGTGTCCCTTTATAACGAGACCAACGGCGAGGCGATCCTGCCGACCCCGGCGATCGGCGCGGTCGGGCTCTTGACCGATTACACCAAGACCGTGGGCGTCGCCTTCCCGGCGAAGGGGGAGACGGTCTATCTGGTGGGCAAAGCCGGCGGCGCCGGCGGCACGCATTTGGGCCAATCCATTTATCAGCGGGAAATCGCGGGCGCGGAGACCGGCGCCCCGCCGCCGGTCGATCTGGCGCTCGAACGCCAAGTCGGCGACTTCATCCGCGCGCAGATTGACGGTGGCCGGATCACCGCCTGCCATGACCTGTCCGACGGCGGGCTCTTGGTCGGCGCGGCGGAGATGGCGCTTGCGTCAGACATCGGTGTGACGCTGGCGGGCGTTCCTTCCGAAAACCCTCACGCCTGGGCTTTCGGCGAGGATCAGGCCCGCTATCTGGTCACCGCCAAAGACGGTGCGGCGCTGGCTGCGGCGGCTGAATCTACGGGCGTCTCCGTCCAGGCTATCGGGACCACCGGCGGCAGCGCGATCACGCTGGGTGACGAGATGCTCTCCTTGGACGATCTCCGCACCGCCCACGAAGGATGGCTGCCCGGCTATATGGGCGCGGCGTAAGAAGACTTGCCATCGGCCCCTCGGATTTTATATCCCTCTATACCCGTAATAAAATTGTGGACCCTAAAGGCGAAAAAACGCGCTAAATAAGGGTCATAACCGTCAACCAGAGGACCGAAAACAATGGCGATGGACTTGGCCGAGATTGAGCGCCTGATCAAGGAAGGCGTTCCCGATGCGAAAGTGCATATCGAGGATTTGCGCGGCGACGGGGATCATTATGCGGCTTATGTGGTCTCGCCGGCGTTCGAGGGTCTCAACCGGGTGAAGCAGCACCAGATGGTGTATGCGGCGTTGCAGGGCAAGATGGGGAACGAACTCCATGCGCTGGCGCTGCAGACCGATGTGCCCGGCGCCGACGGCTAGGTTGACCCAACCGGTATCAAACGAACAAGAAGGACACATTATGAGCGACAATCCCACCAACGACCGCATTCAGGCGGCGATCGACTCCAGCGACGTGATGCTCTTCATGAAAGGCACACCCATGTTCCCGCAATGCGGCTTCTCCGCCGCGACCGTGCAGGCGCTGGCCATGGCCGGCGTGAAGTTCGGCAG
>JAYQGD010000536.1:0-2370 GCA_038140415.1 Rhodospirillaceae bacterium | reverse complement strand
GATGAAGCTTGATTTGGCTTCGGGCGTCGACGTGGAAATCAAACTCTAGGTGGATTGCGCCATGAGAACCGGATTAATTGCTCAAAAGCTCGGAATGAGCGCTGTCTTCGGCGAAGATGGCGGCCACATTCCGGTTACCGTCCTGAAAGTGGACAATTGCCAAGTGGTTGCCCAGCGCACGCCCGAGCGTGATGGCTATACAGCCCTGCAGCTCGGCGTTGGCGAAGCCAAGGTCAAAATCGTGTCCAAGCAGATGCGCGGCCACTTCGCCAAGTCCAAGGTGGAGCCGAAACGCAAGCTCGTCGAATTCCGCGTGTCCGACGATGCGCTGATTGATGTCGGGGCTGAATTGACGGCGGATCACTTTGTTGAAGGACAATTTGTCGACGTGGTCGGCACCTCCAAGGGTAAGGGTTTTGCCGGTGGCATGAAGCGCCATGGTTTTGGCGGTCTGCGCGCCTCCCACGGTGTGTCGATCAGTCACCGCGCCATTGGTTCCACCGGTCAGTGTCAGGATCCCGGCAAGGTGTTCAAAGGCAAGAAAATGGCCGGCCAAATGGGCGACGTTCAGGTCACCTCGCAAAATCTGCTGGTCGTTTCCACCGATACGGATCGTGGTTTGATCCTGGTGAAGGGCGCTGTGCCCGGTTCCAAGGGTGGTTTTATTCTGGTCAGCGACGCCGTGAAGAAGCCGCTGCCGGATGGCGTGCCCATGCCGGGCGCCGTACGTGGCGGCGCTGCCGCTGCCGAAGACATCCCGGCTGAAGACGAAGCGCCCGCCGAAGAGGTTCAGGAAGAAGCCGTGGAAGCCGCCGCCGAAGAGGCGTCGGTGGAAGAGGCCGCGCCCGAGGAAGAAGCTCAAGACGCCGGTGATGCGGACAGCGAAGAGAATAAGGAATAGTCGATCATGAAATGTGACGTGATCAGTTTGGATAACAAGAAGGTCGGGGATATCGATCTCGATGACGCCATTTTCGGCGTGTCGCCTCGTGCCGATCTTCTGCATCGCGCCGTGAACTGGCAGCTCGCCAAGCGCCGGTCCGGTAATCACAAGACCAAGCAGCGCGCCGAGATTTCCGGCAGCACGGCCAAGCCGTTCCGGCAGAAAGGCACCGGCCGCGCCCGCCAGGGTGACAAGAAGTCTCCGCATATGGTCGGCGGCGGTGTCGCATTCGGCCCGGTCGTCCGCGACCACGGCCACAACTTGCCGAAGAAGGTGCGCCGCGCCGCCATGCGTTCCGCGCTGTCCGCCAAGCAAGCCGACGGTAAGCTGATCATTCTGGATGAGGCTAAGTCCTCTTCGGGTAAGACCGCTGAGCTGGCGAAGCAGTTAAAGGCTTTTGGCTGGAAGTCGGTTTTGGTCATCGGCGGCAATGAAGTGGACGTCAATTTCAGCCGCGCCATCGGCAATATCCGCGAAGTCGACGTGCTGCCGCAGCAGGGCGCCAATGTCTATGACATTCTTCGCCGCGACACGCTGGTGCTGACCAAGGACGCCGTGGCCCAGTTGCAGGAGCGTTTGAAATGAGCAGCCCGTACGCCAATAAAAACCTGACGCTCTCCAAGGAGCGCATGTACCAGGTGATCAGCTCGCCGATGATTACGGAAAAAGCGACGATCATTTCCGAGCATAACCAGGTTGTCTTCAAGGTACCGCTGGACGCGTCCAAACCGGAAATTCGCGCCGCCGTCGAAGGTCTGTTCGACGTCAAGGTGAAGGCCGTGAATACCCTCCGTCAGAAGGGCAAGGTGAAACGGTTCCGCGGCAAGATCGGTAAGCGGGTGGATACCAAGAAAGCCATCGTGACGCTGGCCGACGGCGACTCCATCGATATCACGACCGGCGTATAGGCAGGGGACGGATTATGGCACTTAAGAATTACAAACCCACATCCCCCGGCCGGCGGAGCCTTGTGCTCGTCGACAAGTCGGATCTGTGGTCCGGCAAGCCGGAGAAAAGCCTGACCGAAGGTCTGCGCAGCAAGGGCGGCCGCAACAACAAGGGCCGCATCACCATGCGCCGCCGGGGTGGTGGTCACAAGCGCCGCTACCGGGTCGTTGATTTCAAGCGGCAGCGTTATGATGTGCCGGCGACCGTGGAGCGCCTCGAATACGATCCGAACCGGAGCGCCTTTATCGCCCTGATCACCTACGAAGACGGTGAGAAGTCCTACATCCTGGCGCCGCAACGTCTGCAGCCGGGCGACACCGTCATTTCCGGTGAATGGGTCGATATCAAGCCGGGCAACGCCCTGCCCATGAGCAACATTCCGGTCGGCACCATCATTCACAATGTGGAGATGAAAGTCGGCGGCGGCGGTCAGATCGCCCGATCCGCCGGTACCTATGTGCAGTTGATCGGTAAGGACC
>JAYQGD010000535.1:0-2374 GCA_038140415.1 Rhodospirillaceae bacterium | reverse complement strand
CAACCGCCTTGGACCCGTCAACGACCCGGTCGCACCACTTGGTCATGGTGGCCATGATCTCCAGCTGACCTTCGATCTCGTGCAACAGGCCAAAGCCTTTGCCGATGGCGCGGGACGGGATCTGTCCAATCAAGGCAAACAACGGCGCATTCAGGGAATAGGCCGTACACAGTGCGGCACACCCGTTTAGAAATCCCGGACCCGGTACGATGCAAAAAGCTTGTGGCTTGCCCGTCGCAAGAGCGGCGCCCAACGCCATATAGGCGGCGCCTTGTTCGTGCCTGGACTGAATGGGCCGCAAAGCGTCTTGCTTATCGTATAGAGCATTAAAGAAATCGTCGTTCTGGACCCCGGGCAGGCAGTACAGATTTTCAATACCGTTGCTGATCAGGGACTCGACGGCAAGCTGGGCGATGGTCTGAGACATGGTGCGGTGATCCGGAAGCTGCGAACATAGTACTCGACGGCTCAGATTGTTTACAGAAGCCGGGCCCGTGTGCCAATAACCGGCCCGGCCCGAGTCTGGACACTAAAAGCCAAACAGACTATAGGCTCACCGTGATCAAGGAGAAAAACATATGTTCGCCGATCTGGATCGAGAAAAATTTATCGAGCTGCTAACCAAGCTGGGTGACGAGGACAACGAAGAGGTTGTCACCGCCGCGCGGGACCTGCACGCCCGGCTGACGGTGGCGGGGATGAGCTGGGATGATCTTCTGGTGCCTGATAAGACCGATGAGCCCGAGCCCGAGGAAGAGATCGAGGACGACGCGGACGATGCGGACGACGATGAGCCGGATGGGCCGACTTCGGTCGAAGAACTGTTCGCCGACGTGGACGAGACGGCGCTCAATGCCGAGCAGAAAAAAGAAGCCGAAGGGCTGATCGATCAAATCATCGGTATGGACGTCTCGAAGGACACCAAGGAAGAACTTGAAGGGTATCGCGAAGACCTGAAGGAAGACGAATTGGTGGCGATGGATCTAAAATACCTCCGCGCCCTACAAAAACGTCTCGGCAAGTAATCTCCTTATGACCCTGATCTATCATGTCTGCCGCAAGGACGAATGGGACGCGGCGCAAGCCGCCGGCGCGTATGCCGGATCGTCTCAGGATCAGGAAGACGGGTTCATTCATTTCTCCGGCCGGGACACGCTGGTGGAAAGCGTGGCCAAGCACCGCGCCGGTCAGGACGGGCTGGTCCTGCTGACCGCCGACGATCAGGTCTTGGGAGAGGCACTGAAGTGGGAGCCGTCCCGGGGCGGACTGTTGTTCCCCCATCTCTACGGAGAGCTGCCGGTCAGCGCCGTGATCCAGGCGGACGATTTGCCCCTCGGCCCTGATGGCGCGCACATCTTCCCGGATTTCTAGCCTCCGCTCAGCAAAAATCATGATCTTGCCGCAATGCTGGGCTAGACTGCGGCCATGGAAGGAGTCGCCCATCATTCATCGAACCTGACCGGCATCGCCATCGTCGTATTGGCGGCGATGGTCTGCGGCATGTTCATGGAGCGCATCCGCCAGCCGGCATTCGTCGGCTATATCGCCGCCGGTACGTTATTGGGCCCGACCGCCTTCGGTTTCGTCGACAACGAAGCACAGATCAGCACCATCGCTGAGCTCGGCGTGTTGATGCTGTTGTTTGTCATCGGCATGGAGCTCTCACTGAGACTTTTCCTCAGGCTCTGGCGGTTTGTGCTGCTGGCCACCTGCTTCCAGATCGGCACCGCCCTGGCGGTCACCTTCCTGTTGTCATTCTTCTTCGATTGGAGCTTCGGCATGGCGATCCTGCTGGGCTTCGTCATTGCGCTCTCCAGTACGGCGGTCGCCATCAAGATTTTGGAGAATGCCGGAGAGCTGAAAACCCGGACCGGTCTGATCGCCATTGGCATCCTGATTGCCCAGGACCTGGCCTTCGTGCCGATGATCCTGATCCTCGGCATCATCTCGGTGGGGGAGGCGGATTACAGCGGCGTTCTGGCCTTGGCCGGCTCAATCTTGGTGATGGCGTGGCTCATGTGGTACCTGGCCAAGGGCGGCCGCATCCAGTTGCCCTTCCTCAAAAACGCGGTCCGCAACATGGACCTGACGCCGCTCAGCGCCATTGCGTTGTGTTTCGGCGCGGCCGCTGTCTCCGGCCTGCTCGGGTTATCGCCGGCCTATGGCGCGTTCCTGACCGGACTGGTGCTGGGAAACAGCGGCGAGGGGCACACGTTCGTCGAGGTCACCCGACCTATCCAAAGCGTGCTGATGATGGTGTTTTTCCTCTCCGTCGGCCTGCTGATTGATCTGCAGTTTATCTGGAACAATGTGGGCACCGTGCTGCTGCTGTTGTTCCTGGTGGCGATCTTCAAGACCGCCATGAACACGGCGA
>JAYQGD010000534.1:0-2386 GCA_038140415.1 Rhodospirillaceae bacterium | reverse complement strand
GGGCCGCACAGGTCGGCGTCGGCATGAACTACAAACTGAACGACGATGTGTCGGTCGGGCTCTCCTACCGCTTCTTCTATATTGATGATTTGGATTTCAGCGGCGTCGAGGCCGAATATAGCAGCCATCGCGCCATGCTTGGATTTACATTCAACCTGTAGATCAGAAGACAATATCCTGAAAACGGCAGCCTCCGGGCTGCCGTTTTTTTTACGACAAATCCCGTCCCAGGACGGGTGCGATATAGTTGATAGGGGCGTGATCGATCATTTCTCGCAGCCGCACATTGCCTTTTTTCCACGCCAGGTTCTTTTGATAGGCCAAACTGGCCTTCAGCCGTTCCCGCTTAACCACCTCATCGCTTGGTGAAATCCGGATACGCCGGTCTTCGCCGATAAAATGCATACGCCGGCATGGCGGAACCCCAGAGCCTCCGGTGGTAACGTCGGCACGATATCGTTGCAGCCGACAAACCGCTCGACGGTGAGAATTTCCAATAGTGAAGCAAACGCCTCGTCGCCAACGCGTGGACTGCCGAAGGTTATCAACGATTCGGGACGCCATAGTGTCGCCGCCAGTGTCGCCATGGCCCCGCCGAGACTATGTCCGGTGAAAACAGCCGGGGACGGCAACGCCCGCACATCCGCTTCCATCTCTCTCCATAAGGGGCCAAGGGCCTCGGCAAAACCCCGGTGAACCTTGCCGCCCTTCGGCCATCCTCGAGGCACGAACTTGATGTCCTGCACCCACTCCTCAATCGAATCCGTCCCCCGAAAGGCCACCACGGCAAGACTGGTTGATTGCGCCAAAAACGCCCGGCTGCCGCCCCTTACGCCATAATGGATCACCTGGTTAAACCCAACGCCATTAAGAAGCGAGGTCAGCTCCCGCCGGTTGCCGATATAGGCCAGCCGGCTCAACTCTGCGCAGACCGCAGCCGTCGGTAACTCCAAGTGCGGCAGATAGCAGCGCCGGACCGCACCAGGGTTGAACAGCGCCTCTCGGGTCGGGTCGAACCTATCCCGGCTTATGGGCGCGGGCAGGTTCAAGCCTTGGGGATCACCGGCAACAGTATATACGCAGGCTGATCCGGTCCCTGATGCAAGGTGACATCGCCGCCGAAGATATCCTCCGGCCGGTCCCTGGGATCATTATGCAGGAACGGTCCGCAGCCGGTCAGCTCGTTCTTGAAGTTGCTGAGCTTACCGCCGCTGCCGCCCTGGTATTCGTAGTCCTTCCCGCGCACGGTCACCGCCAGACGGTAGCCCGCGGGCACCACGATGCTGGTGGGCCACACCTCGATATCCAACTCGACCACCTCGTCCGGTGTCAGGGGCTGTTTCTCATCATGGGTGTGATACGGCCGGTAAGGCTCACTCAGTTCCGTATCCAGCTTGCGGTGGGAGGCGCGGAGCCAGCCCTGACCGATGGGCGTATGGGGATCAATGGCGCCCTGGAACACCACCTCGTTGCCGTCCGGGTCGTAGACGCCGAAGACCACGAAGAGGTCTGCGTCTTCCGTGGCCGAGGACACAAATAGCTTGGCCGCCATGGGACCCGTGATCTCCATTTCTTCGGTCAAAGGTTCGGACCAGAACATCTCGCCGTCGCTTAAACCGCCATAGGTGAGACTGGTCTCCGCCGTCACCGGCTCGATCGACAGGGTCTTGTTGGCAAAATCCAGATGGTATTTGGTCCATTGGGTGCGAGGGATCGGCCAATCGTCTTCCAGCCGCTCCTCGAACTTATCCACGTGCCGGATCAGGAGGCGAACCCGTTGCTCATCGCCCCAGCCATCATCCTGGCCCTTCAGCACGTAGTTGAAGAAGCGTTTCTGGATATCGATCCCATAGTCCGTATAGAACTCGGTCCAGTGTTCGATGCCGTGAGATTCCAGCCATTTTTCCTTGGACGCGGCGCGGATATAGCCTTCGAAATTGCCGCGCGGGTGTAGGCCCTGCCCGCCCCAGTTGGCTGACGACAACAGCGGCACCGTGATCTTGTCCCAAAGCGGAGAACGATCCTTGTGATACTGATCGTCCAACGGATGGGCGTAAATTTCATTGCCGAAATCGCAACGGTTGGCGACCAGTTCGTCTTCGCTCAAAGTTTCCGGCCCGCACACCAGCTCTCCGGTGACTTGGCTGACCGGGCCGTTTTCGCCAAGCCCGTACTGCACGGTCTTCACCTGCATGTCGTACCAATTGTCCCAGAAGGTGCAGAGAATCCCGCCGTGGTGGGTCATGTCCCGGTACCAGTCGGCGGCGCCTTCCCAGATGCACATGGCCGCCAGGTGCGGCGGCTGCATCGACGCCACATGCCACTGGTTGATGCCGTAATAGGAAATGCCGTTCAGGCCGACCTTGCCGTCGGACCAGTCCTGGAC
>JAYQGD010000533.1:0-2389 GCA_038140415.1 Rhodospirillaceae bacterium | reverse complement strand
GTCACCATCACCGCCTTTTCCATCATGGTCGGTGTCGCTTTGGAAGCGGCGGAGAAACTGGCCGAAGAGGGGATCAGCGCCGAGGTGATCAATCTCCGCAGCCTGCGGCCGCTGGATACGGAAACCATTGCCAATTCGATCAAGAAGACCAACCGCTGTGTCAGTGTGGAAGAAGGCTGGCCCGTCGCCGGCATGGGCTCCGAGATCGCGGCGATCACCATGGAACACGCGTTCGACTACCTGGATGCGCCGGTGACACGGGTGTGCGGGGAGGATGTGCCCATGCCCTATGCCAAGAACCTGGAAGCGGCGGCGCTGCCGAATGTCGACAAGGTCGTCGCGGCCGTTAAATCCGTCTGTTACGCGTAGGAGGGGGCGATGGCGACACAAATCCTGATGCCGGCCCTGTCTCCGACCATGACGGAGGGAACGCTGGCCCGCTGGCTGAAGAAAGAAGGGGATACTGTTTCCTCGGGAGATCTTCTGGCCGAAATCGAAACCGACAAAGCCACCATGGAGCTGGAAGCCGTCGACGACGGTATCCTGGGCAAGATCATTGTGCAGGAAGGCTCGGAAGGCATTGCCGTCAACACGCCCATCGCCGTCGTGCTGGAAGAAGGGGAAGACCCGTCCGCCGCGGATGACGTGAGCGCCGCACCTGAGCCCGAACCGGCTGCCGCACCACAAGCAAGTGCACCGCAAGCCGCCCCGCAATCAGTACAACAATCATCCGGTGGCGCGCGGACGTTCGCCAGTCCTTTAGCGCGCAGGATGGCTGCCGATGCCGGCATTGATATCGCCGCCATCTCCGGCTCCGGCCCGCATGGCCGGGTGGTGAAGCGCGACGTGGAAGCCGCCATTGCCGGTGGCGGTGCCGCTGCTGCGCCTGCTGCCGCCCCGGCTGCCGCTCAACCGCCTGCCGTCGTCGAACAAGCCAAACCGCCGGCACCCGCGCCCGTGCCCGGTCAGGAATTCGACGAGGTGCCGCACTCCAACATGCGCAAGGTCATCGCCCAGCGTTTGAGCGAGTCCAAACAGACCGTGCCGCACTTCTATCTCACCGTGGATTGTGAAATCGACAAGCTGCTTGAACTTCGTAAAGACCTGAACGGCCGTTCGCCTGAAGGGGACGGGGCCTACAAAATCTCCGTCAACGACTTCGTGGTGCGGGCCGTGGCGCTTTCCATACGCAAGGTGCCCATGGTCAATGTCAGTTGGACGGACGCCGCCATGCGGGTCTACAAATCCATCGACGTCGCGGTCGCGGTCGCCATCGACGGCGGGCTGATCACGCCGATTGTCCGCAACGCGGATCACAAGGGCCTCGCCGAAATCTCCGTCGAGATGAAAGACCTGGCGGCCCGCGCCCGGGACGGCAAGCTCGCACCCGAGGAATACCAGGGGGGCGGTTTCTCGATTTCTAACCTGGGCATGTTCGGCGTGAAGGACTTTTCCGCCATCATCAATCCGCCGCAGTCCTGTATCCTGGCGGTCGGCGCCGGCGAACAGCGGCCCATGGTCAAGGACGGCGCGCTGTCCGTCGCCACCGTGATGTCGTGTACGCTCAGCGTCGATCACCGCGCGGTGGACGGGGCGCTCGGCGCACAGTTCCTGCAGGCCTTCAAGGGTATGATTGAAGACCCGCTCACGATGATGCTGTAGGAGGGATCGATGGCTGATACTTCATTCGATGTCATCGTGGTCGGCGGCGGTCCCGGCGGGTATGTGACCGCCATTCGGGCGGCGCAGCTCGGCATGAAAACCGCCGTGGTGGAGAGCCAACATTTGGGCGGCATCTGCCTCAACTGGGGCTGTATTCCGACCAAGGCGCTGCTGCGCACCTCCGAGGTTTATCGCAACATCCAGCATGCGGAAGAATTCGGCCTCTCGGTCAGCGGTCTGTCCTTCGATATTAAGAAGGTGATTGAGCGCTCCCGGGGCGTGGCCAAACAGCTTTCCTCCGGCGTCGCGTTCCTCCTCAAGAAAAACAAGGTCACTGTCTTTGACGGCCATGGAAAACTGGCCGGGAAGGGCAAGCTGTCAGTCGAAAAGGACGGCAAGAAGGTCGCTGATCTGTCCGGCAAGCACATCATCCTGGCCACCGGCGCCCGGGCGCGCAGTCTGCCTGGCCTGGAAGCGGACGGCAAACTGATCTGGACCTACAAAGAAGCCATGGTCCCGGACATGATGCCGAAATCTCTTCTGGTCGTCGGCTCCGGCGCTATCGGGATCGAGTTCGCCAGCTTCTACAACACCCTCGGCGCGGACGTGACCGTGGTTGAGGTGATGGACCGGGTGGTGCCGGTGGAAGACGCGGAAATCTCTGCCTTTGCGCAAAAGTCCTTCGAGAAGCAGGGCATGAAGATCATGACCTCGGCCACCGTGACGG
>JAYQGD010000532.1:0-2391 GCA_038140415.1 Rhodospirillaceae bacterium | reverse complement strand
CCGATGGCGCTTTCCAGCATCTGGATGCAGGTGAAGTGAGAGCCGGTGTATTCCTGCACGGCGACCGGCACGTCCTTCATGTCCCGCGGGGTCTGCAGAGCGTCGTCAAAGGTCAGAATGGCCTGGGCGCCGACAGCAGCGCGCAGCGCGGCAATGTGACCGCCGCCGGAACCGCGTTCGATCCGGTCGATGGTGGCCCATTCGCAGACGTTGTAGTTATCCGCGTCGCCCTTTTCGAACATGCTTTCCTTCAGGCGGGAGAGATATTCCATTTTTTCGTTGTCGGCTTCACGGTCGTCATAGGACGCGGCGAAGGCGACATCCAGGCCGGCTTTCTCAAACAGGCCTTCTTCAATACCGACCAAAACCGGCAGATCGAAAACCGGGTTGTTCGGTGCGATGCGTACGATATTTGAGTCAGACATTCAGGTTCTCCCTTAGGTATTGCGCCGCCCGACGTGCATACCGGACGCCTCATTTCACTGAAAAAGAGTGTAATGCACGGGAGGTGTAATGGCCAGACCCCCGCCCGTCAATACCCCCCCAATACTGTCCCAAAGTGCTTACCAGAGCTGGTTTTTCCCTGTAAAGTCCGGCCCGAAATCATGCCAATACCATCATGCTAAGTTCCATCCTCGCCGAGATCGGCATCACCTTCCCACTGCTGTTGCTCATGGCCGTGGCGGCCTTTGCCACCGCCGTGTTCCACAGTTTCTCGGGCTTTGCCGGCGCACTGCTGTTGCTGATCTGCATCGCGCCGATTTTGGGCATCAAAGTGGCGGTGCCCGTGGTTTCGGTCGCCATCGTGGTCAGCAATATCACCCGGCTTTATGTGTTCTGGCGGGAAATCCACTGGGGCATCTATGTGCCGCTGATGATCTCCAGCTTTCCCGGGATGATCGCCGGGGCGTTCATCTTCGTCTATCTGCCGGCGGACACCATCGCCATTCTGCTGGGCCTGTTCATGGCCGTCTCCGTACCCGGCCGGCGGTATCTGGAGAAAAAAGACGTCAAGATCGGCACCTGGGGATTTGTCGCCGTGGGCCCGGCCTATGGCGTGGTCAGCGGGGTGACCATGGGCGCCGGGCTGATGCTGGCTCCGTTCTTTTTGGGCGCGGGGCTCCGGGGGGCGCAGTTGGCGGCGATGACGGCGGCCCTCGGCGTGGTGTTGAACGCCACCAAGACCGTGGTCTTCGGCGCGTCGCCGCTGTTGAACTTCCCGCTGATCGTGATCGGGCTGATGCTGGGGCTCTGCACCATGCCGGGCGCCGTGGTCGGCCGCTGGCTGTTGCGCCGCACATCGGTGCGCATGCACATCCTGCTGATAGAGGGTGTTATTCTGGCGGGCGCTGTGTTCTTCTTTAGCCAGGCATTCTGATTTAACGAACGGATCGCTATGACCGATATCGGGGACGCCTTCGCCGCCGCCTGGGGCTTGATTATCACCCTGGAAAGCGGCCTGGCGGAGATTGTACTGCTGTCGCTCCAAGTCAGCCTCACCGCGGTGCTGATCGCGTGCGTGATCGGCCTGCCGTTGGGCGCGGCCTTGGCCGTGTTCAAGTTCCCCGGCCGTACCATCATTGTAGTGCTGCTGAACGCCATGATGGGCATGCCGCCGGTGGTGGTCGGTCTTATCGTCTATTTATTGCTGTCACGCGCCGGGCCCTTGGGCACGCTGGGCCTGCTGTTCACGCCGACGGCGATGATCATCGCTCAGATCTGCCTGATTACCCCCATCGTGGCGGCGCTCACCCGCCAAACCACCGAGGATCTGTGGCGGGAGTATGAGGAGCATTTGCGCTCCCTCGGCGCCGGACCGGACCAGATCATCGCCACGCTTCTGTGGGACAACCGGTTCAGCCTGATCACCACGGTGCTGGCGGGCTTCGGCCGGGCCAGTGCGGAGGTTGGCGCGGTGATGATCGTCGGCGGCAATATCGACCACGTCACCCGCGTCATGACCACGGCCATTGCGCTGGAGACCAGCAAAGGCGATCTGGCCCTGGCTCTGGGCCTCGGCATTGTTCTCCTTGTGCTGGCGCTGGGCGTCAACGCGGCGGCGTATTTGATCAATGAATCGGCGAGGAAGCGATATGGTTAGCCTCTCCAACATTTTGCCGCTGTCACTCTCGGGCGTCGAGTTTGAGGCCGACGGCGTTCGCTTGATCAAGGAAGTCAGCACCGAGTTCAAAGCAGGGTCTCTGAGCCTGATCCTGGGGCCGAACGGGGCCGGCAAAAGCCTGCTCCTGCGCCTGTGCCATGGATTGATCGAGCCGACCGCCGGCAGTGTCGATTGGAAGGGACCGGCGGCGGATGATCCGCAGCCCCATCAGGCGATGGTGTTCCAGCGTCCGGTGATGCTGCGCCGCTCGGTCTACGCCAACCTGGATC
>JAYQGD010000531.1:0-2392 GCA_038140415.1 Rhodospirillaceae bacterium | reverse complement strand
GGCGCCAAAAGCTGATTTTTGTGCCTAAATAGGTCATTAATTTGTTTCGACAATATGAGCGCTAGGCTTGATCCCTGATATCCCTGGCCAGGAACTCAACGAAGCCGTTCAGTTACGCGGCTAAAAATTACTCTTAGAGATAGGTCAGCCAGCGGCGCAGATCATCGGCCTGCGGATTGCGCATAGCGTGATCGACGATGATGGCGGACGGCGAGATCTCCTGGCCGTAGTATTCCTTGTTCAGGTCATTGCGGCGGACGATCGCCGCGCCTTCCACGGACATGCCGCCGAACAGGCCTTTGGCGTCCGAATAGGCGACGATGTCGGCTGCGAGATTGGTGGTGATGCCGCCACCGCCCCCGGACCCCTTGGGCCCGACGGCGAATTCAACGTCCGCGCCGACCTTTCCTTGGTGTTTTAAGATGGCTTCAACCGCGCCTTTGTGGCGCAGGATCAGCACAACACTCGCCCGTTGACCGCCGAATTGCAGGCCCCAGCTGCCTGCGCCCATCGTGTAGAACGCCGGATAACCCCAGGTGCCCTTGGTGTCACGGGAAATCAGGACGCCATTGCCGCCTTCGGCGCCGACGAAGAAGCCGGCTTTATAAACAGCGGGGAAGATGGCGACACCGGCCGAGTCCTTCAACATTTCCTCGAACTTCGGGAAATCGCCACGCTTTTTGAGGACCTCCAGTGTTTTCAGGGAGTCCATGACCAACTGTTGCGACGTGGGTGCCTTGGGCGCGGAAACGCAACCGGCCAGCAACGCCAAAACGAGCACAAGGCCCGGCAAAGAATAGCGCTTTTTCATGGGCACTTATGTGCCAGATTTTGGTTAACGGGTGGTTACTCGCCCTGTTGCAGCAAGAGCCCCTTTTCCCGAGCCACCCGGAACATATAGAGGAACACCCCGCCGCACACTGTCAGATAGACAATGTTCAGGCCGACCGCGCCAAAAAACAGGTCCCAATGGAAGACTTTTTCGAACAGGACCGCGCGCATGCCCTCGAACACATAGGTGGACGGCAGAACCCAAGACAGGGGTTGCAGCCACTCGGGCAGCACCGAGACGGGATAGTAAATGCCGGTAATCGGTGCGATTAGAAAGATGACAAACCAGCAGAGGTTTTCCGCGCCGAGCCCCAAGCGAAGGATCAGGCCGGAGACCAGAAGGCCGACCGCCCATCCCATGGCCAGCAGGTTAAAGAAAAACGCGGCCAGGCCGACGCCCAGATCAAATACCCAGACGCCGAAGAACGGCATGGCCAAAAAAGCCGCCGGCGTGACGCTGATGAGGGTGCGGATAAAACTGATGACCATCAGGGCGGCGATCATCTCGATCGGGCGTAAGGGGCTGATGAACAATTGGCCGAGATTTCGCGCCCACATTTCCTCCAGGAAGGTCAGCGACAGGCCCAGGTTCGAACGGAACAAGACGTCCCATAAAAGAACCGCGCTGATCAGCACACCCGACGCTTGCGCGATCCAGGAACTGTTGGTCATCAGAAACGTGCTGAGGAACCCCCACAGCAAAAGCGGGAAGGTCGGCCAATACGCCAGGTCCAGAAGCCTAGGCCAGGATTTGCGCAGGACGAAAGCATTGCGCAGCACCATGCCCCAGATGCGTTGAGCGACGCCACCGGTCATGGGGCCGCCTCCACATCCGGGAAAGACGCTGTCGGCGACCGGGCGATGTCGAGGAACACTTCTTCCAGGTTCTGCCGGCCGAACCGGCTGATCAATTCCGTCGGTGTTCCTTGATCGGCGATCCGGCCGTCTTTCATCATCATGACTTGGGAACAAATGCGCTCTACTTCCGTCATATTATGGGACGCTAGCAGGATAGTCGCACCGGTCCGGTCCCTATAGGCCTTGAAGTAATTGCGGACCCAGTCCGCCGTGTCCGGATCAAGCGACGCGGTCGGTTCATCCAACAGCAAAAGCTCCGGCTCGTTGATCAGGGACTTGGCGAGCGAGGCCCGGGTCTTTTGTCCGGCCGATAATTTGCCGAGCGGCGTCTTTAGAAGGTCCTGTAAATTCAACTCCTCCGCCATGGCGCGGACCCGATCCTTGACCTTGCTGAGACCGTAAAGATTGGCATAGACGATCAGGTTCTCCTCCACGCTGAGCCGGGCCGGCATGCCTACGTAGGGTGACGAGAAGTTCATCCGTGGCAGGACGGCATGGCGATTCCGGCGCATGTCGTTGCCCAGCACCGTGATTTCGCCGGCGGTGGGAACAAGCACGCCCAACAACATGGCGATGGTCGTTGTTTTGCCGGCCCCGTTACCACCCAGCAGCGCCGTGATGTCGCCCCGGCCGACGGCAAAATTGAGATTATTGACCGCTGGCTTGCCGTCATAGGATTTGCAGAGACTAGAGACTTCGATGG
>JAYQGD010000530.1:0-2400 GCA_038140415.1 Rhodospirillaceae bacterium | reverse complement strand
GAGGCGAATAGCATCCTCGATGCTGACGGCGACCAGCTCGTTGGAAAGTTCGGTCAGAATGCTTTGGCCGGCGCTGGCCCGCAGCACCACCGGCTTTTGCGTCTTCGGCGGAATGCAGGATCGCAATGCGCCCCGGGTGCACATCAGCACGTCGGCATAGGGCTCCAGCGCGGTGATCTGCAGATCGATCCGCTCCAGCCCCGTGGTCGGGCCCTGGAAGTAACCGTGGTCAAAGGCCAGCATCACCGTGCGCCCGGTCTCCGGATTGAAGATGCGGCTCAAGCGGTTCTGCATGCCCCAATCCAGCGAATTGGAGCCTTTCAGGAAAAACGGCTCGGCCTGCGCCAGCGTATCCTCGAAGAAGTTTTTGCCGTCCTTGACGTCGTCTTTATCGGCCATGGGTGATCCCCGTAGTAGCGGTCAGTGGTTGGGGATCAATCTAGCGGGATCGCGCGCCCAGGCAAGCGGGAATGCAATGCCGGGGTTATGAGAACATTCACCCCAAACTTATCCCCATCATCCACATCAGCACAGTCAGAATTATCGTGCTTTTTGAATTGGTTTTGAGAGTTATCCACTTTATCCACATTATCCACAGGCCAACGATTCGCGCCCCCTGTGGACAAGTGTTCCCGATAGAGTCTCGGAATGTTCCAGATACGCGGGTCCTGCCCACGCGTGAGGTTCTGCTCTATTTGAAGTGTTTAGATAACTTCAAACCCTGCTTTTGGTAGTTCGAGCCGATGTCGACACCGTAGAGCCGGTCGGGCACCTGGGTCAGGCGCTCGTAGACCAGGCGGCCGACCACCTGGCCGTCCTCCAGCACAAACGGCACGTCGTGGGAGCGGACCTCGAGCACCGCCCGGCTGCCCGACCCGCCGGCGGCGTCAAAGCCGAAGCCGGGGTCGAAAAAGCCGGCGTAGTGCACCCGGAACTCGCCCACGAACGTGTCGTAGGGGCGCATCTCGGCGGCGAAGTCCGGCGGCACGCTGACCGCTTCCTTGGACGCCAGGATATAAAAATCGTCGATGTCGAGGGTGAGGTTCTTGCGCCCCCGGTCATGGATCGGGTCCCAGAAATCCAACACGTCGTAGTGACCGATCTTCTCCACATCGATCACGTCCGCATGACGCTTGGCCTTATAGCCGACCAGGCCGGTGTCTTTGTCGCCGGTCAGGTCCACGGTGAAGGCGACGCCGGTCGCCGTGATATCCGCGTCCCCATCGACCAGGGGCGAGCGTTCGTGCAGCCGGCGCATGGTCGATTCTTGTGACGGCGGGGAACCCCGGCGCAGGCGCAATTGGCTCAGCCGGGTGCCCGTATGAACTTTGACGCTGAAGGTCAGGGGCGAAATCTCCGCATAGAGCGGGCCCTTGTAGCCCGCCGGGATGCGGTCGAACTCGCCGGCATAATCGGTGATCACCCGGGTGAAGATATCCAGCCGCCCGGTGGAGCTTTTCGGATTGGCCATGCCGGAAATGTCCCGCTTCAGGCTCAGGCTCTCCTGCAGCGGCACCACATAAACACAGCCCTTTTCCAAGACGGCGCCGGCGGTGATGTCGATCTCGTGCATGGTGAAGTCTTGGAGCCGGCCGCGCACCGTGTTCTTCGGGCCCGGCAGGAAGCTGCCCCGCACGCGGTAGGCGACGGGGCCGAGCCGGAGATCAATACTCGCCGGCTGGATTTGCTCTTCGGGGATGGGCGTTTCGGAGGCAATGTCGCCGGTGGTGATCAGTTCCCGCATGGTCTGGCACGGCAGGATGCCAGTGGTGAATTCCCGCGCTTCCGCGTCCGCATCGCCGGCGGCGTCATCGTTCAGGGGAAGGGGTACGGGGTCGGCCATGGCGCTCGCGGCTCTCCTCATCAACTTCCGCCTGCATACCAGAGATTCGGGCGGCTCACAACGGGCCGACTGAGGCAAAATTATCCCCGCAATCAACAATATACCCTCAATTTATCCACAGGATAAATTGAGGGTATCGCGTTGATATTTGTGGACTGATTAAATCAGTCCACAAATAGGAAAACTTATCCCAGGTGCTGGCCGAAGAACGCCATGGTGCGTTCGCCGGCAGCCTTGGTGGCCTCCGGGTGATAGCTCGGCCGGTGGTCGCAGATAAATCCGTGGCCGGCGCCGTCATAAACATGGACCTCCACGTCGGGCTTGGCGTTCCGGGTCATGTCCACGTTTTCCATGGGGATGCCCTGGTCTTCGCTGCCATAGTGCAGCATCACCGGGCAGGTGGCGTTCTTGTCCAGGAAGTTGTGGATGAAGCCGCCATAGTAGCCGACCGCCGCGTCGAAGCCGCCTTCACAGGCGCCCAGCCAGGCGACGGTGCCGCCGAAGCAATAGCCGACGATGCCGACCTTGCCGGCGTCCGCCACCGCGTCCTTGGCCGC
>JAYQGD010000529.1:0-2406 GCA_038140415.1 Rhodospirillaceae bacterium | reverse complement strand
GTCGTGGTCGATGGCGACGGCTGCATCGAGCGGATTGAGCCTACCGGCCGGGCGTATCTGGAGGAGCTGGGCCTGTCGCTGAACGTCGGAGATACACTGACCGATGATCAGCGGGAACAATTGGCCGACGCCATGGCGGACCAAATCCGCCGCGCGGTGAAGGGCGAGGATTTAGGCACGCGGCTGCGTCTGCCGCCCCTGTCGTATGAGCAGGCGCCGGGCGACGTCATCGTCTCCGGCGGGGTGTCGGAATATTTCTACGGAAGGGAGGCTGCCGGCTTCGGTGATCTGGGCCGGGAACTGGGGGCAGCGCTGCGATCCAAGATCGAGGCCATGAACATCGCCGTTACCGAGCCCCTGCAGGGCATCCGGGCGACCGTGGTCGGCGCGTCTCAATATACGGTGCAGGTCTCGGGCAGCACCATCTATATGGACCCGCCGGAGACTTTGCCGCTGACCAATATCGCGGTGATCGCACCGGAGCTGGATCTGTCCGGTGAGGAGCTCGACAAGGCGGCAATCGAAGAGGATGTCAGACAGGCGCTGATCCGGCTTGATCTCAACACCGAAGACCAGCCGGTGGTCATTGCCTTTCCCTGGGCGGGGACGGCCAGTTTCGCCCGGCTGCAGGCGCTGTGTCAGGGACTGATCGCGGGCGTTCAGGTCAAACTTGATGCCGGACATCCCTTGATCCTGGTCATTGATGGGGACATCGGCGGCCTGTTAGGCATTCATTGCCGGGAGGAGGAGAAGCTGGCGACGCCCATCGTCTCCATCGACGGCATACAGTTGCGGGAGTTCGATTTCATCGATATCGGCGAAGTGTTGCGCTCCACCGGTGCGGTGCCGGTGGTCATCAAATCGCTGCTGTTCCCGGAGGAAAATAGTCTGGCGGCTTAGGGTCTAAGCCGTTTTAATAGGGCTCAAGAATTGGAGGTAGGGACATGATCACCCAAGAACAAAACGATTATCTCTGTCAGACCGACGCCGGCACGCCCATGGGCGAGATGATGCGGCGCTTCTGGCTGCCGTTCATGCTGGCGAGCGAGATCGAACGGCCGGACTGCGATCCTGTGCGGGTCCGCCTGATGGGCGAGGACCTTATCGCGTTCCGCGATACCGAAGGCCGGATCGGGCTGATCGATCAGTTCTGCGCCCACCGGGGCGTGTCTCTGTGGTTTGGCCGCAACGAAGACTGCGGCCTGCGCTGCCCCTACCACGGCTGGAAATACGATGTGAACGGCAAGTGTGTCGCGCTGCCGTCCGAAGGCAACAACCCGAAGGCCATGGAGCGGGTAAACCTCAAATCTTATCCCTGCATCGAGAAGGGCGGCGTGATCTGGGCCTATATGGGCCCGCCGGACAAGAAGCCGGCCGATCCGAACTTCGAATGGACCAATGTGGCGCCGGATCAACTTTATGTGTCCAAGCGGCTACAGGAGTGCAATTACCTCCAAGCCCTTGAGGGCGGCATCGATTCAAGTCATGTGACCTGGCTGCACGGCGGCCAGCTCAACACCGATCCGCTGTTCAAGGGCAGCAAGGCCAACCGCTATAACGAAGAAGACCTGATGCCGGTATTTGATGTGAAGCCGTTCGAAGGCGGGCTGCTCATCGGCGCCCGGCGGAACGCGGACAATGACAAATACTATTGGCGGATCACGCCGTGGATCATGCCATTCCACACGCTGATTGCGCCCCGCGCCGGCCACCCGATCGGCGGCCATGCCTGGGTGCCGATCGATGATCACAATTGCTGGGCCTGGAGCTTCAACTATCATCCGAAGCGTCCGCTGACCGGCAAGGAACGGGAAGCCATGATCGACGGCAAGGGCATCCACGTGAAGAACATCCCCGGCAGCTTCCGGACCATGGCCAACAAGGACAACGATTACCTGATGGACCGCACCGCCCAGCGCATGGGCATCCACTACAGCGGCATCGAAGGCATCGGCATGCAGGATGCGTCTCTGCAGGAAAGCATGGGCCCGATCCAGGACCGCACCAAGGAACATCTCTGCGGCACCGACAACGGGGTGACCATGACCCGCCAATACCTGATCAAGGCGGCCAAGGCCAATGAAGAGGGCGGCGACATCATGGGTCTTGATCCGGCCCATCAGCGGGTCCGCTCCGCCGCGGTCGAACTGGACCGGGATGTGGACTTCTCCGTCGGCGCGAGGGACGGCCTGTTTGCCGAGCTCGGCACCGATCCGGCGACGGTCTAGGCCTGATAAGCGTGTCTGCTGATCTGCCCATCGTGGCGCTGGCCTGCGGCGATCCCGCCGGCATCGGCCCCGAACTTTGCATGAAGGCAGCGCTCTCGGATGCGGTTACCGGGATCAGCCGGCCGCTGATCTTCGGCGATCCGAAGGTGCTGGCGGCGCACGCGTCTTCCTGCGGGAT
>JAYQGD010000528.1:0-2408 GCA_038140415.1 Rhodospirillaceae bacterium | reverse complement strand
CCTACAATTCGGAAAGGATCGGTCAGGGCCGGGAAAATGTCCGCCAGTTCCTCAAGGAAAATCCGGAGATCGCCGGGGATATCGAGCGGCGAATTCGGGAAAACGCCGGTATCCTGGCTTCCGACATGATGACCCCGCCGGAAGAGTCTAACGCGGACACAGACGGGGCAGAAGACGAGGAAGAGATTTCCGCCGAGAACTAAGGCGTCTCTCATTCGGGTAAAAGGGCGGCTGTCTTCGTGGCAGCCGTTCTTTTTTGGGGCCGGGGCGCAACGAAAGACTTTTGAACAGGGTTAAGAAAAAAGCCTTGGCTTCAGGCAGTTACAGGCTACATTCCGGCCTATGCAGACCGTGAATGACATTCGCCAGGCCTTCCTGGATTTCTTTGCCGGGCACGACCATTCGGTGGTGAGCTCCAGCCCGCTGGTGCCGCACAATGATCCGACGTTGATGTTCACCAACGCCGGCATGGTGCAGTTCAAGAACGTGTTTATCGGCCAAGAAAACCGGGACTACAGCCGGGCGACCACGTCGCAGAAATGCGTGCGCGCCGGCGGCAAGCACAACGACCTGGAAAATGTCGGTTATACCGCCCGCCACCACACGTTCTTCGAGATGCTCGGGAACTTCTCCTTCGGCGACTATTTCAAGGACCTGGCCATCGAAATGGCCTGGGATCTGGTCACCAAAGTCTACGGCCTGCCCGAAGAAAAACTGCTGGTCACCGTCTACGCCGAGGACGACGAGGCGTTTGATCTCTGGAAGAAAATCACCGGCTTGCCCGACGAAAATATCATCCGTATCGCCACCAGCGATAATTTTTGGTCCATGGGCGACACCGGCCCCTGCGGCCCGTGCTCTGAAATCTTCTATGACCACGGGGATCACATCCCCGGCGGCCCGCCCGGCAGCCCGGACGAAGACGGCGACCGGTTTATCGAGATTTGGAACCTGGTGTTCATGCAGTTCGAGCAGGTCACGCCGGATAACCGGATTGATCTGCCGAAGCCCAGCATCGATACCGGCATGGGGCTGGAGCGTATCTCCGCCGTGCTGCAAGGGACCCACGACAATTACGAAACCGATCTGTTCAAGGCATTGATCGCCGCGTCGGCGGACGCGGCCAACGTCGCTGCCGACGGGGATTTCGCGGTTTCCCACCGGGTCATTGCCGATCACTTGCGGGCAAGTTCTTTCCTGATCGCCGACGGGGTGCTGCCGTCCAACGAAGGCCGGGGCTATGTGCTGCGCCGGATCATGCGCCGGGCCATGCGGCATGCGCACTTGATGGGTTGCGAAGAACTGCTGCTGCACAAGCTGGTGCCGGCGCTGGTTGCCCAGATGGGCCAGGCGTTTACCGAGCTGACCCGCGCCCAGGCGTTGATCACCGAAACGCTCGAGTTGGAAGAGACCCGCTTCAAGAAAACCCTGGATCGCGGCCTTAAGCTGCTGGCTGACGCAACCGAAGGGCTGGCGGCCGGCGGCGAACTGTCCGGCGAAGTGGCGTTCAAGCTATATGACACGTACGGCTTCCCGCTGGACCTGACCCAGGACGCGCTGCGCCGGGACGGGTTCACCGTGGATCTGGCCGGGTTCGATACCGAGATGGCCCGGCAGAAAGCCGAGGCCCGGGCCGCCTGGGCCGGCTCCGGCGATGCGGCCGATGAAGAGATTTGGTTCCAGGTGCGCGACGATTTCGGCGCGACCGAGTTCCTGGGTTATGACGCAGAGGTCGCCGACGGCAAGGTCCTGGCTCTGATCGTCGACGGCCAATTGACGGACGAAGCGGCGGACGGCGCCGATGTCGCGGTGATCACCAATCAGACCCCGTTTTATGGGGAATCCGGCGGCCAGCAGGGCGACCACGGGGTCCTGACCAGCGCCGACGGCGTGACGGTCACGGTCTCCGACACCGAGAAAAAGCTGGGCGCGTTACATGTACATCTGGGCAAGGTCTCTGGTGGCGCGCTTTCCATCAAAGAAGACGTGCACATGGAAGTCGACGCCACCCGACGCGCCGCGCTACGCGGCCATCATTCTGCCACGCATTTGCTGCACGCGGCGCTGCGGCGCAGGCTGGGCGATCATGTGTCCCAGAAGGGCTCTCTCGTCGCCGGCGACCGGTTGCGCTTCGACATCAGCCATCCGAAGGCAATCGCCACCGACGAGCTCGCCGAGATTGAAACGGCGGTGAACGCGCAGGTCCGTGCCAATACGGATGTCACCACGCGGCTGATGACCCCGGACGAAGCGGTCGAAGCCGGCGCCATGGCGTTGTTCGGCGAGAAGTACGGCGACGAGGTGCGGGTCGTGGCCATGGGCGCCGACGGCAATCAAGCCTATTCGACGGAGCTTTGCGGCGGCACCCATGTGCGCCGGACCGGCGATATCGGCTTCTTCAAGATCAT
>JAYQGD010000527.1:0-2409 GCA_038140415.1 Rhodospirillaceae bacterium | reverse complement strand
TTTGTAACCAAATCGGGATTCCGCAGGAACGCCGTGTGCATGAACTCACCGACGATGAAGTGTCGCAAATTCGCGATGTCATCGACCGCGACTTTCAGGTCGAGGGCGATCTTCGCCGGGAAGTCTCCATGAATATCAAACGGTTGATGGACCTTGGTTGCTATCGCGGATTGCGGCATCGCCGTGGCCTGCCTGTGCGTGGTCAGCGCACCAGCACCAATGCCCGCACCCGCAAGGGGCCGGCCAAAGCGATCGCCGGTAAAAAGAAAGTTTAACCGAAGTACGAATTCGTTAGTTAGGGCCGGGCATTGTCCGGCGAAAGTTGAAGGTTCGAGATGGCAAAAGCAGCTACAGCACGTCCGCGCCGCCGGGAACGGAAGAACATCACCTCCGGTGTGGCGCATGTGAATGCGACGTTCAATAACACGCTCATCACTATCACTGATGCTCAGGGGAATGCGATTTCCTGGTCGTCGGCGGGGAGCCAGGGTTTCAAGGGTTCGCGCAAGTCGACCCCGTACGCCGCGCAGGTCGCGGCGGAGGATGCCGGGCGCAAAGCGCAGGAACACGGCATGAAATCCCTGGAAATTGAAGTCAAAGGTCCCGGTTCGGGACGGGAGTCCGCTCTTCGGGCCCTGCAAGCCATTGGCTTCACCATTACCTCCATTCGGGACGTTACGCCGATACCCCATAACGGCTGTCGTCCCCGCAAACGCCGTCGCGTATAACGGCGATTTGCATCCAACCGGCTAGTCCGACGGGATCAGCCGGCAAGTAATTTTGTTTTTAACCTGCAGCAGATTGAGGCGCGCTCGTGATCCAGAAAAATTGGCAGGAACTGATTAAACCGAACAAATTGGAAGTCGTTCAAGGCGCAGTGCCGGAACGGCGTGCAACTATTGTCGCGGAACCGCTGGAGCGCGGTTTCGGCCTGACGCTGGGCAATGCCCTGCGACGGGTGCTTTTGTCTTCGCTCCAAGGCTCGGCGGTCACCGCCATCCAGATTGATGGTGTGCTGCACGAGTTCTCGTCCATTCCGGGCGTCCATGAGGACGTGACCGACATCGTGTTGAACATCAAGTCCATGGGTGTGCGTATGCACAGCGCGGGACCCCGCCGGGTTCTCCTCGAAGCCTCGGGCCCCGGCGAAGTTACCGCCGGCATGATCGATACCGGTCACGACATCGAGGTGATGGATCCCGATCTGGTGATCTGCACCTTGGATAATGACGCCAAGATCCGGATGGAACTGACGGTGGAAACCGGCAAGGGCTACGTTCCCGCCGGCCAGAATAAGCCGGAAGAAAGCCCGATTGGTCTGATCCCGATCGACGCGGTGTTCTCCCCGGTGCGCAAAGTCGCCTACAAGGTGGACAATGCCCGTGTTGGACAGGTTACCGACTATGACAAACTGTCCATCGACGTGACCACCGACGGCACGATCTCGCCGGAAGACTCTGTCGCCCTGGCGGCGCGTATCCTGCAGGATCAACTGCAGCTCTTCATCAACTTCGAAGAGCCGCAACTGGCGATCCGCGAGGATGCCCGCGACGAGCTGCCGTTCAACAAGAACCTGCTCCGCAAGGTGGACGAGTTGGAACTGTCGGTCCGGTCGGCGAACTGCCTGAAGAACGACAACATCATCTACATTGGTGATCTGGTGCTGAAGAGCGAGGCGGAAATGCTCCGTACCCCGAACTTCGGCCGTAAGTCGCTGAATGAAATCAAGGAAGTGCTGTCCCAAATGGGCCTGCATCTGGGTCTGGAAATTACCAATTGGCCGCCTGAGAATATCGAAGACTTGGCCAAACGCCTGGATGAGCCTTTTTAAGACGGCGCGCGTACTAGCTTAAGGAAGAGAGCCATGCGTCACAGAATGAGCGGCCGGAAACTGAACCGGACTTCATCGCACCGTAAGTCGATGTTTGCCAATATGACGGCATCCTTGTTGCGTCATGAGCAGATCAAGACGACCAAGCCGAAGGCCAAGGACCTGCGGAGCTTTGCTGAAAAGATGATCACGCTGGGCAAGCGTGGCGACCTGCATGCCCGCCGGCAGGCCATGTCGTTCCTGCAGGACGGCGAGGTAGTGTCCAAGCTGTTCGACGAGCTGCCGGATCGCTACAAGGATCGTCAGGGAGGCTATACCCGCGTGCTGGCGGCCGGTTTCCGTTATGGCGACTCCGCGCCGATGGCGGTGATTGAGCTGGTGGATCGCGATCCCGACGCCAAGGGCGCTGAAGACCGCGCTCGCCACGATGCGATGCTGGAAGCGGAAGCCGAAGGAGCGCCGGTCCCTATCTAAGGGCGCGTCCAAACTTGCGCCACTGGCGCGAAGGAACAAATTAAGGGGTGGCCGCGTGCTACCCCTTTTTGTTTGAGGGCAGGGATCGGGAATACGTCATAGGC
>JAYQGD010000526.1:0-2409 GCA_038140415.1 Rhodospirillaceae bacterium | reverse complement strand
CTTGGCGCAGTCTTCCACCAGTTCACGCAGATACCAAATCTCGCCGTGCACAATCCCGATGTAGGGAATGGTCACCCAGTGCCAGGGCTGGTTGGTGCCGTCCTCGGTTTCGTTCGGCCGCACCTCGATGCCCCAGGTGTCGGAGCAGATGCCTGCAATCTGTTTTTCGTGAATCCAGTCAACGGTTTCGAAGGCCAGACCCGGCGCGTCGCCGCCGCCATAGCCGCCCCATTCGCCATTATCCAGGCAGTCGGCCATTTGGCCGGTGTTGACGATTACGAAGTCGCCGCGCTTGATCTCCACGCCCTGTTTCTTGGCGGTGGCGTTGAGATCCCGGATGGTGATGCCATAACCGTCCGCCAGGCGCTTCTTGCCTTTATAACGGGCGACGTCCAGCAGGACGCCGCGGCCGACCATCTTGTTGGCGAACTTCTCGATGCCGTTCTTGTGGGCGCCCCGGGAGTCGACCAAAGTGGCGCTGTAGCCGTTCCACATCTGATCACCGGCAAAGACATGTGACAGCGCGTCCCACTGGCTAGCGGCCTGGGTCGGCAGGTTTATCGTGTCGTCGGCGTAGCGCATGCCGACCAACGGCTCCTGGATGCCCTGCACCGCGTCGGTGCCGGTGGCGAGCATCTTGTGCAGCGGGTTGTAGCGGCCGCCGAACAGGCCTTTCTGGGGACCGTTCTCGTCCAGCTCCAGGCCGAGGCGGAAGACCTTGCCTTTCTTGATCAGCTTGGCGGCGTCGACGATGTCCTCGGGCTTGATGTAGTTGAGCACGCCGAGCTCGTCATTGCGGCCCCACTTGCCCCAGTTTGAGAGCTGTTTGCCCTTGCGAATAACATCAGCCTTGCGGAGGCCCTTCTTGCCGCGCCGGGCGCTGGCCTTTTTCTTGGTCGCTTTCTTTTTCGCTGCTTTCGACATGTTGGAAACTCCCTGATGCGAATTTGTTGATGTTGCCGCCATCCTAAGGCCCGGCCTTTTTCCTGTCGAGGGCATAGCCGGATATATCTGCGCCGGACGGGCTTTGGCCTTGCGGAGGCGGGGATTATTTCAATAATCCGGGGCAACGACATCTAACCAGGGCGGATACCTAATTAAATGACCGATTGGATGGATAAGCCGATCCCGGAAACGGCGGCGGCGCTTCGCGACGGGAAGCTCTCGGCACGGGCCCTGACCGAGGAAGCGATTGCCCGCCACGACAAATGGGACGGCCAGCTACAAGCCTATAAAAGCTGGGACTCGGACTACGCGTTGGCGCAAGCCGACTTGGCCGACGGCGCGTTTAAGGCGGGGCGGGATTTAGGCCCGGCGCAAGGCTTGGTCTTTTCGGTCAAGGATATCTATGGCGCGGCCGGCTTCCCGACCTTTGCCGGCTCGCCCAAACAACTGCCCGCCGAGGACTGGTCCAAGGACGGGACCATGGTCGCCACGGCGCGCAATCAATTGTGCGTCGTTCCCGGCAAGACCCACACGGTGGAGTTCGCTTATGGCGGGCTCGGTACCAATCCCCACTGGGGCACGCCGCGCAATCCCTGGGACGCGGACGATCACCGCACCCCCGGCGGGTCGAGCTGCGGTGCGGGCGTCAGCCTGTGGGAAGGCTCGGCGCAGATCGCTTACGGCACTGATACGGGCGGCTCTGTCCGGGTGCCGGCCTCCATGACCGGCTGCGCAGGCCTGAAGACCACCAAGGGCCGCTGGCCCACGGACGGCATTACCGAGCTTAGCACCACCATGGACACGCCGGGCATTCTGGCGCGCTCCGTCGCCGACATCGCCTATGGCTTCGCCTGTCTTGATCCGGCGGCGCGAGTGGCCAAGGCCAAACCCATCGCGCCGGCGGAGATCGGCAGTGTGCGCATCGGCACCACCAGTCATCATTTCTGGGAAAGCTGCGACGCGGATGTGGCCGATGCGGTGGAAAAAGCCATCTCGGAAATCTCCGCCCTGGCCGGCCGCACGACGCCCATGGCGTTCCCGGAAGCCGGCGAGTCCGTCTGGGTCCTGGGCGAAGGCGCGATTGTCGCCACCGAAGGCTGGGCGTTCCTGGAAAAGCGTTTGCCCGACTGGATCGACACGCTGGACCCGCTGGTCCGGAGCCGCATGGAAGACGGCCGCGTTGTCACCGCACCCCGGTATTTGAATGCGCTCAAGCGGATCGCCGAACTACAGACCTCCACCTACGCCAGGATGAAAGAGATCGACGTGCTGCTGGTCCCGACCATCCCGGCGACGCCGCCCAAAGTGGATGACGTGCAGGGCGCGAATTCCTATAAAGCCGCCAATCTGCTGGCGCTGAGCAACACCATGCCCGGCAATGTCTTAGGCCTGTGCGGCATTACCCTGCTGGCCGGCAAGGATTCATCCGGCATGCCGGTGGGCCTGCAACTCATCGCCAAGCCT
>JAYQGD010000525.1:0-2410 GCA_038140415.1 Rhodospirillaceae bacterium | reverse complement strand
CCCGGTCCGGCGGTTAACCCGCCGTTGACCATTTTAAGACCACAATATCAACAACTTACCGCCGAAATCCGGGCGCTGTATGGCGTTTCCGGTGTTTGGGCTGAGATTTCGCGTCCGGATTTGACCCCTGTTGAACGCCTGACGACCACCGCATGTCCTTGTCCGGAAAGGGTTTCTTAACCCAAATAGGACCATTTTGTCCCATTGACGCCCAATTATTCCCATGATATCCCAATTTGGTGCCCATGGGATTTGGGTGTCGGGAATCCGCTTGCACGGAATCGGGGCTCTGTGCGGTGAGAGGCTTCCCATAACGTGTTGAGGCGGGAAATGGCTGCGTTAATCGGCAGGCATATCAACAAGTTGGATAAGAAGGGCCGGGTCTCCGTGCCCAAGCCCTTCCGTGACGCCTTCGCGTTGCAGGACTTCGCCGGCATCTACGTCTTCCCGTCCTTTAAATTTCCCGCCCTCGAAGCCTGTGGAGAGGACTTCATCCAACGCATCATCGATAGTCTCGACGATCTCGATCTTTTCTCCGACGAACAGGACGATCTCGCCTCGACCATCCTGGAAAATTCCCATCCCCTGGCCTACGACCCCGAAGGCCGGGTGAGCCTGCCCAAGTCATTGCTGGACCACGCAAATCTCTCCGCCGAGATTGCCTTTGTCGGCCGCGGCACCCGCTTCCAGATGTGGGAGCCCGGCGCCTATGAGGTGCATAACGTCGCCGCCGTCGCCCGCGCCCGAACACGGGGCGCCACCTTGCCGCTGAGATCGCCCCGATCCGGCGGAGAAGGAGAGGGCGGATGACCGGCCATATCCCCGTCATGCTGAACGAAGTTATCGCCGGGCTTGAGCCCCGGGATGACGGCGTCTACGTGGACGGCACCTTCGGCCGGGGCGGCTATTCCCGCGCCATCCTGGACGCCGCCGCCACCAAGGTTTTCGGTATTGATCGCGATCCCGCCGCGATCACCGTCGGGGCCGAGCTGACAGCGGACTATCCGGGCCGGCTGACCGTGCTTGAAGGCTGCTTCGGCGACATGGATCACCTGATGCGTGAAGCCGGCGTCGACCGGGTTGATGGGGTGACCCTCGACCTCGGTGTTTCCTCCATCCAGTTGGACGAAGCGGCGCGAGGGTTCTCCTTCCGCTTCGATGGGCCGCTGGACATGCGCATGGGGGTGGACGGTCCGACCGCCGCCGACCTGGTCAACGCTGCGCCGGAGAAAGAACTGGCCGATATCATCCATCATCTGGGCGAGGAGCATCACGCCCGCCGGATCGCCCGCGCCATCGTCGAGGCGCGCCGTGAAAGCCCCATTTCGACGACCCTACAACTCGCCGACATCATCCGCCGGATCGTCCGCAAATCCCGCGACGGCATCGATCCCGCGACGCGCACCTTCATGGCGCTGCGCATCCGGGTGAATGACGAGATCGGCGAACTGGAACGTGGCCTCGCGGCCGCGGAGCACCTGTTGTCCCCCGGCGGCAGGCTTGCGATCGTGTCCTTTCATTCGCTCGAAGATCGGGTGGTGAAGGACTTCCTGCGTCAGCGTAGCGGACAATCGGGCAGAGGTTCCCGCCATTTGCCCGAACGTCCCGCCGACCAGCCCGCCCCGAGTTTCCGGCTGGTCAAACGCGGTGCCATCAAATCCCAGGACAGTGAAACCAAGGTCAATCCGAGGTCCCGGTCGGCCCGCCTGCGCGTGGCGGAACGCACCGAGTCCCCGCCTTGGCCGGATTCCAAGGCAGCTTAGGGGAACGATGATGAGACAGACCACCATCTTCACCATACTTGTCGCCGCGGTCATGAGCGTGGCGCTCTTTTACCTCAAGTACGAGGTCACCAATCTGGAAGGCGAACTGGAGGCGCTGAACCAGTCGATTGTCGACGACCGGGAATCGATCCATGTCCTGAAGGCGGAATGGAGCCACCTGAACGACGTGGACCGGCTGAAGGATCTGGCCCAGCGCTATCTCGACATGCAGGAAACCGATCCGGAACAGATGAAGCGGGTCGTCGACCTGACCGAGGTCAAAATTATTACCGACCCGGATGCGGAAGGAGGGCCACCTAAGTGATCTTCCACCGCATCCGCCACCCCTTCTCTCCCTCTGCCGGTCCGGTTGAAGAGGGTGAAGCGCCCGTGGTCATTCCCGACCGGGTGAACCTGGATGGCGTGCGCAAGCAGGCGTTGGAGACGGGCCGCAACCGGCTTTTGGTCACCGGCGTTCTGTTCACCATGGCGTTTGCGGTGATCGGCGGCCGGCTGATTGATCTGGCGATGCTGAGCCCCGCCGGCGTGCCCAAGCCGCCGCGGCTGGCGAACAACCAAAAGACCCTGGAGGTCCGCGCCGACATCGTGGATCGCAACGGCATTCTGCTGGCGACCAGCCTGCCGAC
>JAYQGD010000524.1:0-2412 GCA_038140415.1 Rhodospirillaceae bacterium | reverse complement strand
TCGGGAATCATGCGGCCGATTTTGTGGGCCAGCTCGGCGCGAACCTCTTCGTCACTGTCTTTGGACAGGATAAGGTCGGCCTGTAGCGGTGTGCCCACATTCTCCGCCACTTCACGGCGAACCTCGGGTTCCTCATCGGTCGAAAAGAAATACAGGATTTCGGGTTCAAGGTCCTGGTGGGCCGCAAGCTTCTTGCGCTCCTCAACAGAGCCGCTGCCGGCAATCTCCCGCGCGACCTCGTAGGCCGGCTTGGAGCCTATGCCCGGCTTTTTGCGGCGCTTCTTCTTGTTTCCGAATACCCAGTTCAGCATATGTCTATTAGATGATGATTACCCGCCGGGAATCAAGTTTAGCGCCCGGATCACTTACTGGGGAACATCCAACCCCTGGGCCGCCAGGTCGCGCAAGATATCCCCCTGTTGGGAAAAAGGTTCGTCCACAATCGGCCAGCGGTTAACCAGGGGGCGCATGAAATCCGGATGATAGATGATGCGCACTTCCTGGACGAAATCCAACACCGGCTCCCCGTTCTTGGGATCGAACGGCCCCCGGCAGAAGAAGAGCTGGCCCACGCCGTCGCCCATCAGCGTGTCGGCCTTAATCGCCTTCTCACGGACCGCGTTATAGTGGGTGACGTAATAAGCGATGTGGAAGTCATACAGATTGTAGTGGGGCAACTCGCGCTCCCGGAACCTAACCACTTGGAAGGGGCCCATGTTGACGATGGCGGTGGTTTCGCCGTCCACCTTCTTGACCTGCGCCGGCGCAGCCATGACTTTCTTGTAGAAATCCGCCAGCGGTTTTGCACGACCCGGCTCGACCGGAATATCCACATAGACCAAGCCCAACGGCTTGGAAAACGGCACGCTGCCCGCCTCCAGCAGCCGGAGAACCACGCCCCAGGGGCTCCGGACCAAAAGCTCCTCCTCCGAGCTCTCGAGAATTTCGTAGGCCGAACCGTCAAACTTGCCGAGATTGGCCAAGCGCTCAAGGCGCGCCTCAACGACCGGCACGCCGGGCACCATCAGGCCAATCTCGCCGATGAACGGCGGCGTTTCCCGGCCCCGGCGCGGCAGATGAAACTGCTGCAGGCCGATATTCACCCCCATGTTGGTTTCATCAGTCCGCTTGTAGGGATCGCGGGTGAGACCCAAGCCATTCATGAAGAACAAGGTCGCCCACTCGTGTTCCAGCATCTCGAAGTTAAAATGCTCCAGATGCACGATTCCGCCGATCTCCGGCAGCATTTCACGATTATTTGACGTCATTGCGCTACCAATCCTTAATAGCCAAATCTGAAATCCTAAATTATATTTTTCGAGCTGCCTGGTACAGGCTACACCATACGTACACAATAAACATATGTAATTAATACTCGACTTTGTGTTGAAATAGATGAGACCCGTGAGTCAACGTAGAACAAACCTTATAAATTCTCAGCTCCGGGCAATGCTCCTTGAAAAGAATAGATCAGATGGCAATGTATCTATTCAGAGGGAAAAATGCGGATCGGCGGTTGCCGAAACGCTATTTGTTGTTTTCAAGGAAGGCAAATGATCGAAAGCAACTCAGTTCTGGTCATCGACGATGACCCCTCGGTCTGCGAGGTGGTCGCGGATACGCTCGAGTCCAACGGATTTCAGCCAATCATCGCCAATAGCGCCGCCGAAGGCATGAAAGTGCTGGGCCGAGGCAATATCGACCTGATCATTGTCGATTTGGGCCTGCCGGATATGGACGGGTTGGAACTGACCCGTTCTCTAAAAAGCTTGTCAAAGGCCGGCGTGATTATTCTGAGCGGACGCACCGAAACGACCGAGAAAGTTGTCGGGTTGGAACTGGGCACCGGAGACTACCTGACCAAACCGTTTGAACCACGGGAACTGGTGGCGCGCGTGCGCAGCGTGCTGCGGCGCAGCAATTCGACGTCGGAGATCACGGGCGAAGGCGGCAAAGTTTATGAATTCGACGGCTGGACCCTAAACATCAACCGCCGCGAACTCACGGACCCGGACAATAAGGTCATCGAGATCACCAGCGGTGAATTTGATTTCCTGAAGGTCTTTGTGGAGCATCCCAACCGGGTTCTGTCGCGGGACCAAATCCTGGAATTCGCTTACAGCAACGACACTCCGGCCTATGACCGCAGTGTGGACATCCGGATCACCCGACTACGCCGCAAGATCGAGCCTGACCCCAAGTCACCGCAGTGGATCAAGACGGTGCGAAACGCCGGCTATATCTTTGCCGTGCCTGTCGTCAACGTCACCGGTTAGCCTCCGTCAAATTGTTGGACTACCCGTTCTCAGCCAATACTATGGCGGGAGGAGATTGCCGTGGACCTTTCATATTTCATCCAGCCCGTTCATCCCCTGGACCGCAACTACCAGGACGTCCTGAACGAGGATATCG